>CAILTR010000071.1 GCA_903837175.1 uncultured bacterium | reverse complement strand
GTTAGTTTTTTCCTTGCTTGCCTTGTATGCTAATTCAATAATTTTAGGGTCAAATTTAATATCATCAAGAGAATCTGCTATAACATTATCCAAAATTTCAGACCTGAGATATTTTTTGTGTTCTTCACAGCCACCTTTGCCATTGGTGCAATAATAGTAATCATGACCTTTTTTAGTACTGGCAGTAAAAGCACAACCACAATGACCACAACGGACTTTACCCCTCAGATGAAAAAAGTGTGTTTGTGGTTTTGGATGAGCCTTGCCAAAAAGTGCAGTTTGAACATTATCAAAAAGTTGTTTGGAAATAACTGGCTCATGACTGCCCTCATAAAGTTTGCCACTCCTTTTCATAAGCCCGATGTAATACGGATTTGAAAGCATAGTATGAATTTTGCTGATATGTACTTTGTAGCCTCCCTTGCTCCTCAATCCACTGGCATATAAAATATTTGCAACATCTTTAACACTGTAGCTTCCAGTTGCATAAAGTGAAAAAGCTTTTTTGACGTAGCCAACTCTATCCTCATCAATGTAAATAGTTTTATTAAGTTTGTCATTCAAATATCCAAAGGGTGCTAAATTAGGCCAACCACCTTTTTCAAGCTTTGCTCTGTTGCCACGTTTCACATTCACACTCAAATCATCAGAATATTTTTTACCCACTCCAAAATCCATGATGAGCATAAACTTATCCGAGGGGTTGTCCATGATAACTTTATCAATGGTTCTAATTTCTTTGATATTACCACTTTCTAAAAGTTCAGTGATTCTAGCACCGTCAGTTATATTTCTTGTAAGTCGGTCAACTTTCCAAGCAAGCACTATGCAATCCTTTTGTTTTTCAATGTATTCCAGCATTTCATTGAAAACTGGTCTGCCTGCCTTTTTAGCTGAATAACTTTCTCGGTATGTCTTATCAACCTTAAATCCAAATTTTTCAGACATCCTTAAAATCTCACTGATTTGGGAATCAATGGACATTGCTTGCCGTTCTTCTTGCTCCGTTGATTTTCTGGCATAAAGGATATATTTCATATGACTACAAATTTACAGATGATTTGAAATAAAATCAAGCAGTTATATTTTTAACTTAAAAACCTTATACTCAACATTGCCAATAAAATCATTTGAAAACTTATTTTTATATTCGGGTTCTGCATTGGATAAGTCATAATATTCAAGGGTATTTGTTATTTCTTTGTCATCATAAATTTCAATAGGCTTTTCAAGATTTTTAGAATAAAAAAATTTCTTTTTATTGAACAACCTTGTTTCTGTCATATCTTTTTGCAAATATTTGCAGACATAGGCACCTATATTTTCAACGTGCTTTATTTTGTTTATTTTTATAAATCCATGACCCCATATTTTCTCAAGCTCTTTGGATTTTATATATGCCAAATCAGACAAGAAATGATAATGAACTGCACCCCGATGTTGAAACTCTATTATGGCAAAATATTTTAAATCTACAAATTTATAGGTTAACCGTTTTATGAATTTATGAAAATGCTCATTTGCAGTTTCAACGTCAGTAATATTTTCAGCAAATGTAAGTGTCACAAATTTTGTTAAATCAGGATTTGCATTTATGTTACGTCTAATTTGATTACGGGTTCTTGTTATGGAATCAATACGTTTGACCAAATCTTTAACTCTCTTATTTGGGTCAATCAAATCATCTATCAACAGTTGCACACTTTCAGTGATTTTTTTCTTTGTTCTGGTAAAATCTTTTTTCAGACTTTTTTCATATTCATACAATTCAAAATATCTGCCTGAAATAATTAATTTTCTTGGATAATACATAATATTTTTTCTCCTTAAATGTGTTTATAATCAAGTTAAGAAGAGGAGGCTCCTGCACAACCTACGGGTGCCGAGCCTCCTCTTGCATTGAATTGAATATCAAAAACAAATCAGCCAGTGAGTCCAGATATTCATCAGCTTGCTCATCGGAAATAGTCAAAGAATGGTATTCTTGGAAATACTCAATCATCTGATTTCTGAGTTGTTGGCTGAATTTGTAAGACATCAAAAAACTGCATAGTAAATTATGCAGTTATGCTATGTTATTTGATTGTTTCTACATATGCCGTACTAGGATTTCTTCCGTGGCATATTTTTTTCTGATAATTCTTTCAGCCTTTTTATTATCCTTGAAACATCTGCAAAACCAATAAGCTCTTTTGAAAATCTTTTGTCTGAATTTATAATTCTTGCTATTTCATTTGCTTTCTTATACTGTCTTTTCAGCTTTAAAATTTCTAAATCCCTCTCAAGATTTTTAATTCTAACCACCTTATTTATTTTTTTATTTAATATTCTATCCTTTGATTTCTTAATTCTTGCCCAATTATTTTGAATATCTTTCAAGGTAGTTTCGGGATATATTTTAAGCATAATACAATTTTCCCTATTAGCTGATATCATACCAGGATTTAGGTGCCAAAGTTCCGTGTCCAAAATAAAATTCAGATGACCATTTAGCAGAAAAGAACAAAATATAAAAATATGACTTTCTGGTAAGTTATATTTTTTTATTAATTCATCACCATCCCTGTGAAAATCTTCATTATCCATAATCCACGGACGACCATCTCCATCAACTTCATCCTCCTTTACTGGTAAATCATATTTTTTGCTCATTGCTTCAAAATCAGCAAAAAACTCATCATTAACCGTGAGCAATGAAAGGTCTTGCCGTATTCGTTCTTCAAATGTAAATTCTTTTGGCATACAAAAAACTGATTAATTAAAATCAGTTTAATATACTATCAATGCCGATAAATAGCAAATCACCACCTTAGTGCCGTCAAGGTAGTATTCCTCTCGGGTCGGAATCTCCACCTTGACTGCAGGTGGATTGATTTGCAGATTGACCTGTAAGAAGAAAATGGGATTTTCTTCTACCGACAACAATAACCATAGTTAGTGGTGGCAGGTTGATTGTAGAATTTAATTAAAAAATACTTTGATTTATTGCAAATTCATTGTTAAAAGCATATATTGCTGTTATTATATATCTATAAAAAAATAACTTTAATTTTATGCTTCAATACATAGTTTTAGTTGGTGCTG
>CAILTR010000070.1 GCA_903837175.1 uncultured bacterium | reverse complement strand
GGGGCGTGGTCGCTTGCTGACAGTTACTTCAAGAAATTACATGCGGACGCATTTGGATAATATAGGGATAAAAAAGCATATTAAGCATCACATATTCAGAAAAACATTTGCCACTTGGCTGATTCAGGGTGGGGTCAATATCAAGGAGGTGCAGACTCTTTGCCGTCATAGGAGTGAAAGGACAACCCTTCGGGCTTATGTTGGGGTTAATATAGAACAGGCAAAATTAAGTCATCAGACTGTGTTTGGAAGCGTTGCTTAATTGGGACTTGCCATTAATTTTTTACTACGCTAACATCGCCAACAATATGGAAAACATCACAAAGGAACAATTTGAGGCATTTGAAAAAGTCAGGCTTTCGGGCAAGACCAATATGTTTGATTATCGCATGGTTGCCATACTGGGAAAAATAAGCCAGAAAACAGTCAAAAAAATAATCACAAACTATTTAAGGCTAAAATTTAAATTTAAAGGAAATGAAGAAGAAAAATCTGCGAGATGATATTCGCAATGGCACGAGCCTGCTGGAAATAATCGATGAAAATATCGATGTGCATGCTGAGATATACGCCAACCGATTTTATGTCGGCAAAGATAGGACAAAAAGTGAAATTATCAAAATTGTTATTGATGATCTAAATATTCAATTAAAAAATATGATTTTAATGAAATTTAAAGTAAAACCCGCAACTCTCAAGGCAACTTATGGATCAAACAGAATTGGCACCATTCACGCAAGTTTCGAGGAGCTTAAAAACCTTTTTGGCGAACCGCATGATCGAACCAAAGAGGGAAAATGGCAGTCGGCCGATGGCAAGGTTAGGGTTGAGTGGGCATTTTTAATAAAGGGCAAAGCGGATATGCTGTTTACGATTTATGACTATAAAAGTCATCATCCGCTTGATCAAATAAAGCAGTGGAGTTTGGGTGGCAAAAATGACAAAGTGAAGGATTCTTTGTCCTTGTTGCTATTGGTTGAATAGTTCGAAGTTGGCCGTATTTGCATACTAGACATGTGTTTGGAGTGCTTGCAAAGAAGATTTGGCCAATCCTTGAGTTTTTACTAGCTTAATGGTATTATTTGAGTGTACAAAACTTTACAATAAGCCAAAATCTGCCTTAATTAATAAGGCATTAATTTTGAGTAAAAATATGGAACGAAAAGACATTATTAAAAAAATTGAAAAGTTGCGTGGAACAAAGGTTATAACCTATGTGACCAGCGATCGACAGGGACCAGTTAATGCTCGTGTTGCCCCGGATATGATTCCGATTATCAGCAACCAATTGCGTAAAATTGGCAAGACTGAAAAGATTGATTTGGTGCTTTATAGTGCAGGTGGGGACACGATGGTGCCTTGGAGATTGGTTTCAATGATTCGCGAATTTTGCAATCACTTTTCCGTTGTTATTTTGTATAAGGCACACAGTGCGGCGACAATGATTTCACTTGGGGCAGATGAAATTGTCATGAGTGATATGAGTGAACTTTCGCCAATTGATCCTTCAACTGCAAATATTTTTAATCCGGGTGATCCTCAAAATCCACAAAGCAAAATTCAAATTTCCGTTGAAGATGTAATGAGCTATTTTGACTTGGCAAAAAACAAGTTTGGCATCAAGAGCGACGAGGAACTTACGAAAATTTTCAATAAGTTTGTTGAAAGCAGCCCATCTATTCATCCATTGGCACTCGGTAATGTGAATCGCACGCATAACCTGATTAAAATTCTCGCAAAAAGATTACTCAAGAGCCATAAGCAACCACTCAAAGAAGATGAAGTTGAGAAAATTATTGAATTTTTGACTGAAAAATTGTATTCACATCAATATTACATTGGTCGCAAAGAGGCAAGGGAGGATTTGGGGATTAAGACTGTTGTAGAAGCGGATCAAAAACTTTCAGAAGTAATGACGGAGCTTTACGATAGTTACGCAAAAGAAACGGCTATGATTGAATCGTGGAATCCAGAAATAGAAATTGGCGAAGGAAATCAAATGCAAAAAAAAGAATACAAAATTGCATATGTTGAAAGTGTTGCTATTCAAAATTATTATTCAATGATAATGGAGCTAAAACGTGTTCAGCAAAACATCGCTCAGCAGACACCGCAAGGAGTAATTAATATTCCACAGGAACAAATTGTTTGGCGAGCGGTTGAGCAGGGGTGGAAATAAATTAATTTAAAAATATATGGAATCAAAAATAAGACAAATTCAAACTGCAATTTTTACGAAGAATTTCAATATATCAAGTGATCTCGAAAGGGCTGGTTTGCTTACGGATATTTATGAATACACTAAGTCAATTTTTAATGGTGCGCCGACACAGTTACCAATTCCTAACGATGCTCCTCCTGAATTTCCTAGATTCATATTGAATAGTGTAGATGGTAAATTTAGCTGTAATATTTCTCTCTCAAGAGTAGATATTTTTTATAATATTTCAAATGAAACAACAGACAGTTTTGAGCAGTTATTTGAAACACAAAAATCAAATATTCAAAATATTTTCAATTTTTTACTCAGTAAAAACGTAATCGTTAATCGAATTGGCTTTATTACTGCTGTTGAAAAAAAATTAGCACCGGAAGAAGGTAAAGGTATTAATTATTTAAGAAATAGTTTTGTTAAAGATGATAAGTTTGCCAATCCCAAGGAATTACTTTTTAACTATAATCGCGCTGGCAGAGCAGGAGATTTTGAGATGAACAATTTGATTACTATCAATGCAAAAGAAGATTCAAATATTATATTGCAGACTGATATTAACACAGTGGCGGAAGGAGTGAATGAAAATAATTTTAATTTGGTAAATTTCAATGAAATCGTTGATTATACAATTAGAGAAACTCAAGTATTCGTAAATAATTTCCCGAATATATAGAATATGAAAGAAAATACTGATATTAATAAACCCGATACTTTTCTAGATGTTGACTTGAAAAGTGCTAGTACTGCTTATGATGAAAGTAAAAATGAATCATCTTCTTTGGGAAAAGTTGCCGAAAAATTTAGATATGAATTACTTAGTCAACAGATTAAGGATGATTTTCAAAAACAGCAGGTAGAAACAAACAAGAAAAACAAGGAATTTCAAGAAAAATATCTCGAGAGCTTTAAAAAAGAATATAAGGATGGTATTGATAAGAAAACCGAAGATCTCGAAGATAAGATTGAAAATAGTAAACTTTCAGTAATTGAAACTCTTGGGATGTTTGTGGCTTTGTTCACATTTATTTCGGTTGATTTTCAAGTTTTTAAATCATATAGGGATCCAGTGGCAATTGGAGCCCTGACGGCAATTTTAATAGGTGCTATTTTTCTATTTATTGTAGTTTTCGATTATTTTATTTTACAGGCCCGTAAAGTTCGAAAGACTGAGGAAGATAAAAATTCAAAAAAATATCTTGAAGATGGGCGGGTCAGTTTGATTAGGAGAGTTATATTTTGTGTCAGTTTAGCGCTGATATTCTTAGGAATCTTTATGTTTTCCAAAACCACTTCTGATGAGAATTTCGATATGCGTGATCAGATAAAAAAAGAAGTTTTAAATTCATTGCAATCAGATATAGATAATCAAACAAAAGAATTAAAGGACATAAATGAGAGTAATAAGAATAGTATAAAAAACACAGATAGTAATATGTCTGAATTTAAAAAATGTATCAAAAATTTTGGTTTTACCTATAAATGTTTTGAATAAAAAACTATTTGGCTGGCGCTACAAGAAAAGCATCTAATAGGTTATAGAATTTATGTCGGAAATTTCAGATATTATAAAATCAAAAAAAAGAGTCGCGGATCATGGCGAGGTTTTTACTGCTGAGCGAGAGGTAAGTGCCATGCTGAATCTTGTTCAACATGAGACCGAAAGGGTTGACTCTCGTTTCTTGGAGCCTGCTTGTGGTACTGGTAATTTTTTAGTCCCCATATTAGAGAGAAAGCTGGCTGTTATAAGAAGAAAGTATGGCAAAAGTCAGCTAGAATTTGAACGTTATGTTGTTGTGGCTGTTGGTAGCATTTATGGTGTAGATATTCTTGAGGATAATGTTAAGACTTGCAGGGAGAGATTATTTGCAATATTAAACGATGCCTATGGATCAATGTATAATAAAAAGTGTAAGAATAATTTTAGCGATACCATTCGGTTTATCCTCAGCAAAAATATATTATGGGGTGATGCGCTTTCCCTTAAAACTGTTAACAAGGAACAAATGCCAATAGTTTTTTCGGAGTGGTCGCTTGTTAGAGGAGGAATGATTAAACGACGGGATTTCCAGTTTCTTGATCTTGCGGAGTTTGATCCAAAGAAGCCCAGTTTGTTTTCGAAAGTAGAAATATCAGACACGGGAGAAACTGTTTTTTCTCCACAGCCAGTAAGGGAATATCCATTAATTCATTTTTTAACACTTTCTCATGAAAACAAAAACTAATTACAATCCTGATGTGCTTTCATGCCTCGCTAATTTAAGTAATGATGAAGTTTTTACTCCACCTAATCTGGTAAATCAAATTTTGGATTCATTGCCGAGTGAACTTTGGCACAACAAGGATGCAAAATTTCTTGACCCAGTGAGTAAATCAGGAGTTTTTCTTCGGGAAATTGCTCAAAGATTAATTATAGGTCTTGAAAAAGAAATTCCAGATCAGCAAGAGCGACTCAATCATATTTATCAAAACCAGATATATGGCATTGGCATTACTGAGCTTACTTCACTTTTGTCACGCAGAAGTATTTATTGTTCGAAAACAGCCAATGGTAAATATTCAGTATGCGATAGCTTTAAAAATAAACAGGGTAATATAGTTTTTGACCGCACAGAACATGTTTGGATGAATGGTAAATGCGAATACTGTAATGCTAGTCAGTCAGAATATGATAGAGGCGATTTATTGGAAACGCACGCGTATCAATTTATTCATGTTAATGAACCATTTAAAATATTTAATAATATGAAATTCGATGTAATTATAGGAAATCCACCGTATCAACTTAATGATGGAGGTGGCACTGGTTCAAGTGCTATCCCTATTTATCATAAGTTTATTCAACAGGCAAAAAAAATGAACCCAAGTTATCTTACAATGATTATCCCCTCGCGTTGGTTTACGGGCGGGAGAGGACTTGATGAATTTAGAGATGAAATGCTAAATGATCAGAGAATTAGCGTGATCCATGATTTTTTAAATGCCACTGATTGTTTTCCGGGGGTAGAAATAAAAGGAGGCGTCTGTTACTTTCTATGGGAAAAGGATCACAAAGGAAAAAGTAAGATATATACACATAGAGATAATGTGATCACAGAATCAGAAAGGAATTTACTTGAGAAGGGGGCTGAAACTTTTATTAGACATAATGAAGCAATTTCAATTCTTAAGAAAGTTCAAGACCTGAAGGAAGATCCATTTTCAAAAATTGTAAGTGCAAATGATCCATTTGGTTTCGATAATCGTGTTGAGGGTAGCTACAAAAGAGTTGAGCTTAAAATAAGAAAAAAACAATTTAAGGATGGTATTGAATTGTATTATAATGGTTGGAAAAAACATGGGCTTGGGTATGTGAAAAAAAATGAAGTAACTAAAAATAGTGAATGGGTCGATAGTTTTAAATTACTTATTCCTAAAGCATGGGGATCAGGTAATTCTAGTATAGATTGGCTGAATCCAATCATTGTTAAACCTAATTCTTGCTGTACTGAAACGTACCTCGTTATAGGCCCCTTTAAAGGCAAGAAAATAGCAGATAATGTATTGAGTTATACGCAAACTAAATTTTTTCATTTTTTGGTTTCGCTTGTTAAGATAACTCAAAATTCAATGAAGAAAGTTTATTCTTTTGTTCCCATGCAAAATTTTAATGAAGAATGGACTGATGAAAAATTATATGTAAAATATGGAATTACCAAAAAAGAGCAGGCTTTTATTGACTCCTTAATTAAGTCAGTGGATTAATAAATATGAATAAATTTTTTCCAAAACGACCAGAGTCAAACCCAACTATTTATGCCTATGAAGATACAAACCCACAATACAAGGGCTTATTAAAAATTGGCTTCACAACCACAGATGCACAAGCACGAGTTTCTCAACAATATCCAACACTACGCCCAGGTGCTCTGCCTTACAAAATAGTTTTTGAGGAGTCCGCTATGTGTAATGATGGCACCACTTTTACTGATCATGACGTTCATCGTTATTTGCGCAAAAAGGGCATAATTAACCCAGAGGGAGAATGGTTTAAGTGTGGAATAAAGGAAGTTGTGGCAGCGTTATTATCAATTAAGAGTGGTGTTAAAAATGAAGATAACCGAACTCTTAGTTTTGATATGCGACCAGAGCAAGAAGATGCTGTAAATAAGACCATTTCATATTTCAATAGTTTTAGAAAAGAAAATAATAACAAAACACCTCATTTTCTTTGGAATGCTAAAATGCGTTTTGGAAAAACCTTTGCTACATATCAATTGGCAAAAAAAATGGGCTGGAAAAAAATACTAGTTCTTACATTTAAACCTGCAGTGCAGAGTGCTTGGGATGAGGATTTGCAAACGCATATTGATTTCGAGGGCTGGCAGTTTATATCATCGCATGGCCTTCGTTTTGAAGATGCTGATAAAGCTAAGCCTTTTGTATGTTTTGGATCATTTCAAGACTACCTTGGCAAAAATACGTCAACGGGTGGAATAAAAACAAAAAACGAATGGGTGCACGCTACTAACTGGGACTGTGTTGTTTTTGATGAGTATCATTATGGTGCTTGGCGAGAAAATGCTAAAGATTTATTTGAATCAGAAGAAAAAAAAGAGCGGGAGTTTGAAGAAGGCGAGGGTATTGAATACTTTGAGGAAAGCGCAATGCCTATAACTACTAATGCTTACCTGTACTTATCGGGTACTCCTTTCAGGGCAATTGCATCGGGAGAATTTATTGAGGAGCAAATTTTCAATTGGACATATTCCGATGAGCAAAGAGCAAAGGAAAATTGGAAAGGCGAACCAAACCCTTATGCTTCCTTGTCTAGAATGGTAATGATGACTTATCAACTGCCTGATTCTATTCGTGAAATTGCCATGAAAGGAGAGTTTAATGAATTCGATCTGAATCTCTTTTTTGCCGCTGAAGGTGAAGGAAAACGTGCAAAATTTAAATATGTGGATGAGGTCCAAAAGTGGCTTGATTTAATTCGTGGTTCATTCTCGGAAACAACTATCGATAATCTGAAATTAGGCGCTAAAAAACCGCCAATGCCTTTTTCACACGCACCATTGCTGAATGTGTTGTCGCATACATTTTGGTTTTTACCAAGCGTAGCTTCTTGTTATGCAATGAGGAATTTATTAGAACAAAAGCAAAATAAATTTTATCACGACTACAAAGTTGTCGTGGCGGCAGGAATGAGTGCAGGAATTGGTGTCGCCGCACTTGCGCCAGTACAGAATGCAATGGAGGATCCTTTGCATTCAAAGACTATTACATTATCTTGTGGAAAATTAACTACTGGTGTTTCGGTTAAGCCATGGACTGGAATATTTATGCTTCGTAATTCATCAAGTCCCGAGACATATTTTCAGGCAGCATTCCGTGTTCAAACACCTTGGACAGTAAAAAATCCAGACAGTAAATCTCCAAATAAAGAAGAAATTATCAAGCAAGAATGCTATGTTTTTGACTTTGCTCCAGATAGGGCACTAAGACAAATTGCAGATTATGGTTGTCGCTTGAATGTGAATGAGTCAAATCCTGAAAAGAAAATTGAGGAGTTTGTTCATTTTTTGCCAGTACTTGCATATGATGGTAGTGCAATGAAGCAAATTGATGCTGCAGGAATTTTGGATATGGCAATGAGTGGAACAACTGCAACACTTCTTGCTCGACGATGGGAAAGTGCACTGCTTGTAAATGTTGATAATAGCACCCTGCAACGCTTAATGGATAATGAGGACGCAATGAAAGCTCTTATGGGTATCGAGGGTTTTCGTAGCTTGAATGCGGATATTGAAACTATTATTAATAAATCTGAAGCTGTACAAAAGACAAAAAAAGAAGCTAATGACAGAAAGTTAACAGCCAAAGAAAAGAAAGAATTGACTGAAGAAGAAAAGGAATATAAAGGTAAAAGAAAGCAGATTCAAGAAAAACTTATTAAATTTGCAACACGCGTTCCAGTTTTTATGTACCTTACGGATTATCGAGAAAGAAGTCTGAAAGATGTTATTACTCAGCTTGAGCCAGGTTTATTTAAAAAGGTTACAGGTCTTTCCGTAAAGGACTTTGAATTATTGGTTAGTTTAGGTGTCTTTAACAGTGGTCTTATGAATGATGCAGTATATAAGTTTAAAAGATATGAAGACGCAAGTCTTGAATATACAGGCATAAATAAGCATGAAGGGGAAGATATCGGCCTTTATGATACAGTCATTAGTTCCAAGGATTATAGTCAAACATTTGAAGATAGTTCAGTTGAATAAATTTGGTTATTTTTTAAATGGTGTATCACAGAATTTGATTGAAGTAAATCCAAAATAAAATCCAAGCAAGCCGAAAGGTATGATCGAGTGGTTAAAGGAAATAACTTTATGAAATTTAAATGGTTTATTTTTATCGCTGTATTTGCCATGCCGTACATGGCTAGCGCCTCTTGCGATATCCAGCCCATTGCTCAAAGTTATTTTAAAGAAATGAATGCGTATTCAACTTTTGGACTTCCAATTCCCAAACTTGTTATTTCAAATGCACCACTGGTAAAAATAGATAGTGAAAAAATAAAAGAATACGGAAAACCTACTTCGAAAACAAGGGGAGTGATGGCTTCACAGTTCGATTCGGATATCAAGACTATCACGATTTATTCTCAGGTTTTTGCCGATCATGAAAAATGCGATGCGTTTGCATATAACAAAACCAAGCGGTATCTCGTGCATGAATATACCCATTATTTAGATTTCAATTATCCGCTTTCAGAAGCAGTGCATGCGAATAATTTGGAAACGACGGCAATCATGGGCGAAAACATTTTGCCGAAGCTAGTATGGGGCAGGCGCAATCCAATGGTAATCCGACCGCTCACAAAAAAAGAAAAACATCATTCTGCTATCTTGAGACGATTTTTCATAGAACACAAGGGTCAGCATTGAAACTTGACATTTTACCATAAAATGCTAATATAAGTCATATAAATGCTATAAATAGCACTTTTGCGGAATATATATGCAATATTTAGAATTAAAGCAACAATTAAAGGATTTTTTGGTATTTTCCTTGGATGACATCAAAAAGGTTGATCAAGCTTTTTATCGCCGAAGACTGAATGAATGGCAAGATAAGGGCTATATCAAGAAGGTCATCAAGGAGTATTACATCTTTTCTGAATTGGAAATAAACGAATCGGTGCTTTTTGTCATTGCTAATAGAATTTTTGATCCCTCATATATTTCACTGGAAATGGCCTTGTCGTATCATGGCCTCATTCCAGAAAGCGTCTATGGGATCACTTCAGTAAGCTCAAGAAAGACTTATGCTTTCGACTCTCAATTGGCCAAGTTCAATTATCGCAAGATTAAGCCCGAGCTGATGTTTGGCTATCAGCTGGTAAAGTATCAAAATCACAGCTTCAAGATGGCTGAAATTGAAAAGGCAATATTGGATTTTTTCTATGTTAATTCTAAGCTTAAGACTGAAGGGGAATTTGAAGAACTCCGAATTAATCGAGATACATTTCAAGAGCGAGTTGATGTTGATAAATTAAAGAGCTACCTCGCACAATTTAAGAATAAGGCACTTGAGAGGAGAGTTAATAAGTTTATTAAATTCATAAATCATGCTTAGTCTACAAGAAATCGAAAAGTATTATCCCGAGAATCTCAAGAAGTTTAAGCGCAATCTTTTGCGTGAGTATTTGCAATACAAAATTTTGCAAATCATTTTTAATTCCGAGTATGCGAGCAAGCTTTCTTTTTTGGGAGGCACGGCTCTTAGGATCGTGCATGACAATAGCAGATTTTCTGAAGATTTGGATTTTGACAACTTCGGTCTTGAAGAGAAGGAATTTGGCGAGATATCGATGTTGGTAAAAAAGCAATTGGAATTGGAAGGATATGATGTGGAGGTTCGAAATGTTTATAAGGGAGCTTATCGCTGTTATGTCAGAATTCCGAAGCTACTTTTTGATAGTGGTCTTTCGGGATACGAAGAAGAAAAGATTTTGATTCAGTTGGATACTGCTCCGCATGGGTTTCATTATGAGCCTGACAGGGTAGTGCTCAATAAGTTCGATGTCTTTACTGAAATTAGTGTTACGCCTTTGGATATCATTTTGGCACAAAAGATTTTTGCTATTTTCAATCGCAAGGCCATGAAGGGCAGAGATTTTTATGACACTGTATTTTTGTTTTCAAAGGCAAAACCAAATTATGAATATCTGCAATTGAAGTTAGATATTAAGACGGGACAGCAATTAAAAATGAAGTTGCTGACTTTGGATGGCAAGATTGATCTTAGGGATTTGGCCAGTGATTTGGAACCGTTTTTGTTCAATGCGGATGATGCCAAAAGAGTTACGCTTTTTATGAGTTATATAAAAAATCTTGAGATTTAATATGAAAGAAGAAGAAATCAAAAAAGTATCCGATGATATAAATGATGCTAATTTTAATAACCTACTTCAGTGGAATAAATCAGGCGTAGTTTCGAAAGTTGAAATATTGGCCAGTAATAATTCCTGTGAAAATTGCAAAAGTCATAATGGCAAAATTTATTCAATAGGTGATGCGATAAAAAATAAACCTTTGCCGTGTAAGAATTGCAATAATGAAGTGTATGGTTATTGTCGCTGTACATATCTACCTGTGGTAGAATAAGTTTATAAGAAGCAAATTTTACTTATGATAAAAAAAGTATTGATACTCGTGTCCATTTTGGTAATTATAATTGCCGGGGCATTAGTATACTTCAATAAGCAGACTGGTAAAAAATCCATACAGCCAAAACAATCAATACAATCAACACAAGAACTGAGAATTCAACGAGATATTTTAGCAATTCGTAAATTTGCCGAATCATCAGATTTGGCTGTTCAGTATGATAGTGATAGCAAGTCATCTTATGATGAAAAAATTTCTGTAGGAATTTATTTTGCTGGTGCGGATCAATACGAGGTTGATTCTCGAGACGGCAGGATTATTCAATTTGGAACTCGCTCACTTCCAGTTGGCAGTGAGAATGAGAAAATTGTGGATAATAGTTCCAAATACACATCAAAAGAATTGGAAGGTATGGCTCGTGAATTTATTGCAAAGAAAGCACCTAATGTAAATTTGGAAACATTAAATTTGAGTTACGACAATAAGGGCGCTAATTACTTTTTTAGATGGGAGGATAAATCAAGAAAAACAACCGAGGGATATCCTTTTATTCAAGTTGGGTTTTCACAGGGCGGATCATTGCTGGGTTATACAGATGCTCTCTAGGAGTGGGTTGTGAACTTGACAAAAAATGACATTATGCTATAGTATGGTTATGAAAATATCAGAATACCAAAAGAAAAAAATCGAAGATCAGCAAAGGAAAGCTATGAATCTATACAAGCAAGGCCTCACAACTAGGGAAGTTGGCAGTGCTTTAGGTAAGAGTCATACTTGGGCTTGGAATGCTATCAGAAAGATGTCCACAGTTGGAGCTATTGACAAGAGTTGACAAAATAGCCGTTAGGTGTATAATTACAGTGTTATTTCAAAATCTTCATTCGTTTCATATTGTGAATTAGCGCCTCAGGCAGTCTGAGGCAATAAACTATCCCTTCAGTGGGCGAAACGTTAAATTTTCCAAAACACTCCGCAAGGAGTGTTTTTTTGTATGTCATTCCTGCAGAGGCGGGAATCCAGATTTCGTGTTAAAAAGGAAAAACTATGATATAAAGTATGGCTGGATTCCCATTTTCATGGGAATGACAGAGTTGTCGCTATTGTGGTCCAAAAAAATTGGAGTATAATGAAAGCATTGAGAGTTATTAAATATTTTTGTTAAAATTAACAAGAGTTAATCCCTTTTAAAATGTATGGGTATAGAAAATGGGCCTGAAAATCTTCAACCAAGGAGACAATTAAATTCAAGAGAGAAAGCAATGGAGGATCCTAATTATAGGGCATGGCTTAAGAGTAATAAAGAGGCACAAGGGAATGTTTCGCCTGACCAAGAATGGCCAGTTGAGGCTTCAAAAGAACCAAATGATTTAGAGGCGGGTCTTTAAGATAATAAAAATATTTTTATTCATTATGAAAAACAAAGAATTGTTTAATCAAATCATGACCATTGTGTTTGCGGTGATCGCTTTGATTTTTGCGCTGACTTATGCTTTCGGTCAATATCTGGAAATGCGAAAAATCAACGTGCAGGATCTTTCCGTTTGGAATGCCTGCGTGGAAAATTCAAATCTGGGCGACCGAGCTTATCAGTTTTGCAAAGAAAAAAGCAGCGAAAACTATTTATTCAAAGAGCATTTTGATTGGAACTAGGGCAGTTTTTAGCTCACTGAGGGACTAAGTCCCCAATTGGGGACTTAGTCCCTTTATGTAGCAGGCTAGAAGAATTTTGTCTTGGCATATAACAAAAACGCCTATTTTAAGGCGTTTTAATGTTAAGCATTTTTTTGTTAGGAAAAATTTTTTGTACTTTTGTATTTTTGTAACATTTTTGTAATTTTGTAGGGAAGCTAATTTGTAGCTGGTTGTGTTGTTGTCCCTGGGAAGAACCCTTGCAGCAGGGTGGTTTTTTCAGGGAACTCTATGGTGTTGAGCGAAGTTGCGCCGTCGGCATTGGTGTCGATGAAATAAATCAGTCCGTCGGAATTGTTGTTGGTGATTTGAGCGTTGTCGGAATTGAGTTTGAAAAGATCCATCAAGTTGCGATGGTCGCGTTGGTCGGTTTCGATGAATTTAACCTGTTTGCCAGTATTGAAGATGACGTGCTCATAATCGCGCGACCATTGAACATTGCTGATGACGTCAGAAAAGCGGGTGATTGGCAGGATTTCATTTTCACTGCGAACCGGTTGGACATCCCACTTGCGAGCAAAGTAGACACTCACTTCGTGGTCATTCCAAAAGAGCAATTTTTTGCCATCATCGGAAAATTGAGAGCCCAGCGCATTGCCAGAAAGCTCTTGAAAATAGTCTTCATTTTCGCCTCGATTGTAAACATAAAGGTCGTGACTGGGGTTGAGAAAAACCATGCGGTCTTTGTCATAGACAATGATTTGATAGTTGGGGTCGCTCATGTGAGACGGCGGGGAAAGCGTGATTTGGGTCGGGGTGTCGGTGCCATCGGTGTTGGTTTGATAAACAAGACCTTGCGGCAATTGGAAATAGTAAAGGCCACTGGAAGCCAGCTCATAGCTGGCTATATTTTGCGCCACTTGGCGAATTTCAGTGGGTGAATCGAGATCGATACGATAAAGGTTGCCACCTGACATATAAAAAAGGGCGTTTTTGGTTTTGGGATCCCAACGCACATGCGAAAGATCATCGGTGTGGGCGATATCCTTCAAGTTGAGCAATTGGTTGGTTGGCACGTCGGCAATGAGATATTCTTCTTTTTGAGTGTCTTTTTTGAGGACGGGAATGATGAGGCGATGTGCTTGTGGAGTCCATTCGATGTTTTCTTTGGCGTTGTTGGTGAAAACATAATCGCTGGATTTGAAAATGTTTTGAGTGGCTGCGTCTTGAGCCGTCACGACATTGACCGCAAAGTCGTTGCCGTTTTGCTGAGCCACGGCGGTCAGGTTTTTCCTGGGCGAAACGAAAAAGCGCAACGCTCCCAAGGTGTCATAGCTGGTTTTTTTGTATTCATTTTTGGTCAGCACCACGTTCCAAAATTCAGTTGAGATGCCGCTATGCACGGAAACTTTTTTTGACCAGGTGGCGTAGCCGGGGGATTTGATTTCCAGCAAATAATCGCCAGGCGCGATGCCGTCGATGTGATAGGAGCTGTTGATGCGGTTCAATTTTTTGGAAGAATAAACAGCGCCGTTGATGTAGACATCCGAATCCAGGGGAGTGGTTTTCATGGAGATTGAACCGCCATAAACGAAAACACCTCGTTTGAAATTGAAGCGATAACCAAAAGCATAACCGATAACAGCACCTGAAACAACCCAAAAAAGGACGAAAAGCGTCCACCAGAAGATTCTTTTTGGGATTGCAGCATGTTCCATATTAGTTCTGATTATAGCCTTCAATTTGGGTTTTGTCCACTAAAAAAACTTAAATCCTGGTCATATGCAAGGTAAGATTTTAAACATTAACGTTAGCAATTTTTGCGAGCTTATTTTTTCTAACAATTTAACAATATAACAATGTGACAATTTAATTTTTAATCTTGTTGCAAATAAAAAATAAGGGTATAATATGAATGTGTAAGTTAAAATTTAAAACAAAAATTAGATATGCAGCTAGAAAAAATTTTTCATAGTTTTGGTTTGTCAGCTTCCTTGGCTGAAATGGCAACTGTGGTTTTGGTGATGTTGGCAATCGCCGTGGTTTTCTGGTTTGCGGTTGGAAAAAAACGATTGCACAGTTCGGTGATGAACATTTATCTTTCCTTCACCATTGTGCAAGTTTTGCCAAGTGACTTGATTGGCACGAACAAAAATTTGCCTTTGCTGATTTTTTTGATTTTAATGGTGGTACTGACTTTCATGGGCAAATATACTTTCGACATCGGCCTTTCCGGTTCTGGCCTGGCTTATTGGCAGATTTTCTTGATGAGCTTTTTGGAAATCGGCGCAATCTTCAGCATCTTGGCCTATTTCCTGGGAGATAAAGAGTTGCTGAAATATGTTTCCAAAGAAGCGCTGTTTTATTTCACTTCTCCCTGGGCAAGGTTTGCTTGGCTGTCCCTGCCGCTGCTGTTTTTGATTTACATCAACAAAAGTAATGATTAGTAATTTTTACGGGTTGACTTAATTTTTGATTAAGATATAATTAATAGCGTTATATTCTTTTAGCATATTTTCATGGGTACATAGCTCAGTTGGTAGAGCAACGGCCTTTTAAGCCGATGGTCGGGGGTTCGAATCCCTCTGTACCCACATTGAAAAATCCCTTTAGGGATTTTTTTGCTTTGTGGTACAGAGGGATTCGAACCGGTGGCAGCGAAACAAGTTGACTTTCAGTAGAAAGGCAACGCAGGAGAGCGCCGATAAATGCGGATGAGCATTTGGCGCCACCGCGGACAAGGAATGAATGAGTGTTGACGAGTGAGTGACGCGACACTCTGTAAACAATAGGTACAGAGGGATTCGAACGGGCAGAAGCGAGCGCCGAGTGTAGACGAGGCAAGCGAGCGTAGATGGATGCGAGGAATACGAGCATTCAGCGCCACCGCGGACAAGGAGTTTGTGATTGTCGACGAACAAACGAAGCGACACTTGGCAACATGATATAAAAAGGATTCGAACCTACCTCGACGGCAAGGCGGGTGGGCAGGAAGCTAGGATATTGAGTAGTTAGCAACTTAATGATATTATGAGATGGAAAAGAGATGTATAAAAGATTGTTTATAAGATTTAAAAAACAGCATGCAAAAACACAAATCCAATAGTGAAATTTTTATTTATGAAGGTGCCAATGGCAAGCCTAATATTGAAGTGTGTGTTGAAAATGAAACGGTTTGGTTAAATCAAACTCAGATGTCAGAATTATTTCAAAAAGATATTCGGACAATTTCCGAGCATATAGGCAATATTTACAAAGAGGGTGAATTGGTCGAGGACTTTACTGTTCAAGCCAAATCCGGAAATTCCGGAATTGGCTTGTTTAAGCCAACAAAATACTATAATTTAGATGTGATCATAGCAGTTGGTTATCGAGTAAAATCCGCACAGGGCACAAAATTTCGCCAATGGGCAACTGCACGTCTGCATGAATATCTCGTGCAGGGCTTTGTCATGAATGATGAATTTTTGAAAAATAATGGCGGCGGCATATATTTCAAAAAACTCTTGGCTCGTATTCGTGATATTCGCTCCAGCGAAAAAATGTTATATCGGCAAGTGCTTGACCTTTATGCTACTAGTGTGGATTATGATCCAAATTCACTGCATTCAGTCAAGTTTTTCAAAATTGTGCAAAACAGATTGCACTATGCGACTCACAAACAGACTGCAGCGGAAGTTATTTATAGCCGTGCCGATAGCAAAAAAGAGTTTATGGGTTTGACGGTTTTTGCGGGTAATTTGCCGATATTGGAAGAGGTGCGCATAGCAAAAAATTATTTGACTACCGAGGAACTCGAAAAATTAAATCGGCTTGTTTCGGCATACTTTGAGTTGGCAGAATTACGGGCTATGAATAGACAAGCAATGAATATGGAAAATCATATCAAGGCTCTTGACAGTTTGCTAGGTGACTATGGCGAGGGAGTTTTGATTGGCTCGGGCAAGATAAGTCACGAAAAAGCCATTGAAAAAGCTGAAAAGGAATATCGAAAATATCAGACAAAAACCCTTTCGTCAGTAGAAAAATCATATCTGGAAACAATTAAAGGCATTCAGAAAAAGATCGGAGAAAAAGTTAAGAAAGTTCAGAAAAAATAAAAGGGTGTTTAATACCCCTTCAAGAAAATTACGTAATTTGTTACGTAATTTTTTATTAAGGCCAAGCTAATTTTTGGAAGTTTTATCGCTGTTTATTGTTCTTGAGTAATTAACTGCTTGATGATATTATAAAGGCATTAATAGCTTTTAAGATTGCGAGAGAGAATTTATGAAAATAGAAAAAATAAAAATCGCCACAGAAAATGGAAATTTGGCAGCCGTGATCAATCAGCCGGAAAAGCAAGGTGATAAACTTGCTATTCTTTGTGCTGGGTTTTTGGATTCAAAAGATTACAGGCAGCTCGCTAGTTTGGCACAGGCATTAGCAGAACGTGGATATGTTGTCGTTAGATTTGACTCAATAGGCGTTTGGGAAAGCGAGGGCGATATTTCGCAATATACTATGACTCAATATCTTGAGGATATCAAAAGCGTGCTTGAATATATGCTGGGTCAGCATGAATACAAAAATATTTTGCTCGGTGGGCACAGTCGTGGTGGACAAATGTCGATTTTGTATGCTGCGAGTGACCCAAGAATTTCGATTGTCTTGGGAATTATGCCATCGTCTGGAGCAATATTAGGAAAGCGTCGTGAAACTTGGGAAAAAGCTGGTTTTGGTATTGACCGAAGAGATTTGCCAAATGAAAGAGAAAAGAAGATAGAATTTCATGTGCCGTTTGCGCATGTTTTGGACAGGGACCGATATGATGCAATCGGGGAAATCAAAAAAATTAAATGCCCAGTCATTTTGATTGCTGGGGAATTGGATAAATCAGTTGCTCCCGAAGATGTGAAAGAATTATTTAACAATGCCAATCAGCCCAAGAGTTTCACAATCATGCCAGGAATTGTACATGATTATAGGTTTAGTGAAAAAGAAGTTGAATTGGTGAATAAAAAAGTTTTGGAGCAACTAGATTCAATAAATGTGTAAAATAAATGAATATAATGTTATTTTATACAATAATTTGTAAGATATTGACTTATATTTTAATATTTGCTACTATTCATTTGTAATCAATAATTATTCACAATTATGATACGTTCATTTTCCTGCAAGAATTTTTATTCTTTTGCAGATGAAAGCAAAATTAGCT
>CAILTR010000069.1 GCA_903837175.1 uncultured bacterium | reverse complement strand
TGAAAACGTTGTTTTAAGTTAAGCTGTGTGTGGGACATCTTATTTGTGATATTAATTAGTTATGTAGCGTAACTATTATACCTCACAACGGGGTGTCCTTTTGTTTAAAGGCAAATTGCAATTCAGATTAGAATTTAAGTGGCGTAACTTGACATAGTCATTATTTTATTTCATAATATAGATGCTCTTAAACTCTTCGAGGCCCTAAGTAAAATAACTACCCAATAGAAAAGTCTCAAACTAAAAATTATTTTATGGCTTATGAGTAAAAAGCTAACCTCTTTATTTATTCAAGCGTTATTTAAATCCCAACTAAGTGCCAACACCCCACCATAAAAAGTTACGCAGGAACATACAGTTAACAACCCCTATTCATTTTTAAAAAAATATAGTATAATATTTATATATGAAAATAAAATATCTCAAAAATTTATTCCTACTCTTATGCATCCTTTTTCTTGCGGGTTTTAATTACTTTTCCTTTGCTGCAACAAATAATTCTAAGGACGCAACTGTGGCTATCGACACTGATAATGATGGTTTGAGCGATAATGAAGAAAATCTTTATGGCACAGATCCAAAAAATCCAGACACTGACGGCGATAGCTACTCAGATGGAGTTGAGGTGAGGAGTGGTTATAGTCCGATAAAAGCTGCCCCAGAGGATAGGGTCGTAGCGGTAGAAACAAATAACTTGACTACTCAAGTAACGACCTCCCGGTTATCCCTGACGGATACGTTCATGGATGATTTTCAAAAATTTGTCGCCACAAAAGATGGGCAAGAAATTTCAGCTGAAGAAGTTAAAAATTTTACGGATGCTGAATTCGCAGCCAAGGTAACACCTACTGATATCAACACGCTTCCAGAGGTAGACCGTACTCAAATCAAAATAAAATCCCAAAAGTATCTTTCTCTATCGGAAGCTGATCGCAAAGAAGAAATTCGAAAAGATGCTGCACAATATTTAAATCAACTTGTCTACCTCTTAATAAGTAATGCGCCAGTCCCAATATTGACTACTGCTGATTTCAATACTTTCCAAAAAGATTTCTCGGATCGTCTTCTGGATTCAACTAGCGCTGAAAATATTATTTATTTTTCAGATATGGGAAACAGGTTAGATCTCTTTTCCCAACAACTTGAAACTTTAGAAGTTCCAGAAACTCTGATTGAAATCCATATTAAATTTATTCGAATAACTAAGGGAGCGCTTTCACTACGAACAACGACTTATTCAAATTCAACAAGTGATCCAATGGGAAAAATCATCGTCCTGACTAAGGCAAATGATTTAATAAAGTTATTTTCTGACTTAATTACAAGTGATCTTTCGAATTATATAAAACAAATTAGTACAAATTAAACCTCTCATTAAAAGAATTTAAAAACTGATTATGAAAAGAAAGCTTTTTTCAATGCTATTTCTAGTCTTGCTGTGCCTCACCTTATCAGCACCTCAGGCAAGAGCAACTTTATTAGTTATTGACCCGACTAATCTAGGACAGAACACTGGTACGGCTCTTGCGACGGCTGGAAGCCTTGCTCTTTCATTATCAACCAAATTAGTTAATGCTATTGGCGGTCAAGCACTTCTTATTAATAAAATGCTAGCGCTTTTCGCTGTTCAGAAATCTACAGCTCTTTTAGTTGGTGGCGACTCTGGTTCTGGATCGCTTATCCGTGATTTTGAAAATTATCTCTTTACTGCACCCCAACAAAAGGCACTATCTCAAATGAGCGTTTTCTTTAATAGCGCCTCTAGCGGTCGCATTTCATCTTTAAATTATGAAGGGGTTGGGTCAAATTATGATGCTTATCTTGCTGCCCAAGCTAGACAATCAATCAATGGAGCTGCCTTCATTACAAACATTCAATCCCAAGTAGCAGATCCAAGAGGTAATTTATTCTCCACTGGAAATATGAGCGGCTTTATGACTTTTTTACAACCAGCCAACAACCCAATGTCTTATACGCTTACAGCTGAACAACATTATAACAATGCAGTCGCTAGAGCTCAAGAAATTGCCAAAAATGAAAATGTGAATGGCTTTGTACCAACCAAGGTCAATGGTCGGATTACCAACCCAGCTTCAATTGCTGAAAATGCCCTTTTAGAGGTTGACAAGCTTGGAACCAAGATGATTATGGATGCGCAAGGAAGTACTCCTGAGGATAAGGCTAACGCTATTGCCCAAGTTTGGGAAGGTGCTGGAATAAGCGCCGCCGCTAGATTGACCAAATATGGAATCGTTGACCCAATTAAAAAATCTATCGATAATGCGCTAGATAGCTTTCCTTTTAGTTTATCTTATGGAACTAACGATCACACAGTAGGAATTTCCAATAAAGCTAACACGGCTGGATATAACATTACTAATGGAAAAGGCTATATCCAAACACCGTAGTTTCTACCCAAATTAAACGCTAAAAACATCCTTATTGAGGATGTTTTTTCTTACGCAATGAAAGCTCATAACGAACGTTTGGTGGGTTTATGCAGACTCGAACTGCAGACCTCTACAATGTCAATGTAGCGCTCTAACCAACTGAGCTATAAACCCTTTTTACGCGACATCTGGACTTAAAACTTCACTTTTTTCAACGACATTCTCTTCACCCAGCTGACTTTCTATATTTTTTTGCATAGAAATTTGAGAAAAAAAGTCTAGCCAAACTACCTGGACAAAAACAATATAAAATGAAAAAATCAAACTTACTACTGAAATTAAAACTACTCCAGCTGAACCAAGAGCACCAATTGACCATAAATCAACTGGCCTAATAAAATTAGCTATCAGCAAGGGCGCTGCCAGTAAAGTTACTAGTATTAGCAAGACCAACCCGGTGACCAAAACTAGCAACCCCATTAGTAAAATTTGTTTAAGTTGCCTTGAGCATATTTCATAAGAAAACTCCAGGGCTTCTTTTATTTTTAAACCTCCAAGTGTTATTACCATAAAACTAAATTTCTTCAGAAAAAAGAGTAGGAAGATTAGTGGGATCAAAATTAGCAAAGCCGCAAAAGAAACAATCAGTCCAAACAGCAGCGCCTTAAAAGAAAAAAGCAGTGCTATTGGTATTATTAAAATTAGAATAATTGCCACCGCGCCAAAATCAAGTAAGCAATCCAAAATAATTAAGCGCCCTAGATAATTGCGCGCTTCAGCCAGAACTGCCCAGGGTTTTAATTGTTTATATAAAAGAGGGTTATTTATCCCACGAATTAGCGCTACCGAACTTAAAATTCTTAGCACATAAAAAAACACTAGCCCAACCAAGAGAAAAAAACTAACTAGTAGCGAATATTTTTCGTTTTGTTTAAGCAACTCAGCAACAGGAGTATTTACCATTAAATCTTCCTTATTAAGATTCAGATTTTCAAAAACACTACCAAGTAAAATAAGAAAGCCAAAAAACCACAAGAATTTATTTTTCCAGCTTACCAAAAAAGAATTTTTCAATATAATAAGATATTGAATTTCCTGCATATAGCTTGCAAACAGTCACGAATAATTAAATTACGAATGAATGCGAATTAACTCGCGAATATTTGTAAATTAATTAACTATTTTTCTATGTATTTATTCAGCGACTTTCTCAGTTTTCGTCAAACCAACAATTTCGTCAAAAGCCTCCTTCTCCAAAGTTTCATTTTCCATTAAGTAAGCCACTATTTTTTCAATAACCGCCTTCTTTTCAGTTAGGATTTTTTCGGCGGTAGCAGCTGCCTCTTCGATAAAACGTGAAACCTGATTATCAATTGCCTGGGCAGTATTTTCGGAATAATCTTTTTCCTCATTAATTTCACGACCCAAAAAGACTAACTCTTCTTTTTTTCCAAAGGTTCTTGGTCCTAGCGGACTCATCCCATAGCGAGTGACCATGGCTCGAGCCATATGGGTTGCTCTTTCAAGATCATTTGAAGGACCAGTAGTTACATCCCCGCAATAAAGTTTTTCACTAACGTGCCCGCCCAATAAAGTTGCCAGCTCATCCACGAAATAAGCCTTTGAATGAAGGTGTCTATCCTCGGTTGGCGCTGAAAGGGTATACCCACCAGCTTGTCCGCGGGCGATAATGGAAACTTTCTGAACTGGATCAGCATTAGGGAGCAGCGCTGCAATCAGGGCGTGGCCGGCTTCATGATAAGCTACAATTTCTTTTTCTTTTTGGTTAACCACGCGACTTCTTCTCTCTGGCCCAAGGATAACTTTTTCAATTGATTCTTTTAGTTCGCTCCCGGTAATTTGCTTTTTCTCACGTCTAACGGAAAGAATGGCGGCTTCATTGACAAGATTAGCTAAATCGGCGCCCGAAAAACCAGAGGTTCGCTCAGCAAGCTGATGAATATCAATGCCTTCTTCCATAGGCTTGTTTTTCATATGAATCTTTAGGATTTCTTCTCTTTCCTTAATATCTGGTAAATCCATCACCACTCTTCGATCAAAACGTCCTGGACGCAGCAGCGCAGGGTCTAAAACATCTGGTCTATTAGTAGCGGCAATCACAATTACGCTAGTTTCGCTCTCAAAGCCATCCATTTCAACTAAAATTTGATTTAAAGTTTGTTCTCGCTCATCATGCCCACCGCCAAGTCCGGCTCCTCGATGTCTACCAACCGCATCAATTTCATCAATAAACACAATCGCTGGAGCGCTTTTTTTAGCTTGCTTAAATAAATCGCGCACGCGACTAGCTCCAACCCCAACAAACATTTCCACAAATTCGCTCCCTGAAATATTAAAGAAGGGAACTCCAGCTTCACCAGCCACCGCTTTTGCCATCAAAGTTTTTCCGGTTCCTGGAGAGCCGAGCAGCAAGACACCTCTCGGAATCTTAGCTCCAATAGCGATAAATTTCTTTGGGTGTTTTAAAAATTCTACAATTTCACCTAATTCTTCCTTAGCTTCTTTAGCGCCTGCCACGTCAGCGAAAGTCGTTCGTTTTTTCTTATCTTTCGGGTCGGTCATCCGAGCCTTACTTAGGCCAAAAGACAAAGCTTGAGAATTTCCACGCTGAGCTTGTTTTAACATAAACCAGATAAAAACTCCGATTAAGATAACTGGAAGTAAAACTGGCAACAAAATACCCTGGACAAAAGAACCCCAACCAGAAGGCTGTTTAATATCTATCTTAACGCTCTTAGTTTTTTCCTTATCCACGCCGTAATTGCTTAGTGATTCAGTTAGGGAGCTTTGTGATTCCTTTACTGATTTTTCTTTTGTGCCATCAGCTAGGTTGATTATTAAATCATTCTCTTCAACTGCAATGTCTTTCACTTTTCCATCGTTAATTTGATTCGCTAGCTCGCTCAAGGAAATTTCGACTGGTTTTTGGACTGGTGCGCTATACAAAACCATTAAACCTGAAATTAGCAAGAAGAAAAAAACCACCATGGCAACATTTTTTAACAATTTTTCCATAAATTTAACTTTAAACTTTTATTTATTTAAACGAATATTTCAATTTTAGCACCCTTTTTCGATATTTTCAAGCCACCAATGCTAGCACTTTTTGTTTTACTCTTGGTACTTTTAATAATTTTTCTTAGCTCCTCAATGTGGCTATACTCAACATCTTTAAATTGGCCACTTAATTTTAGAAAAATTTGCCGCAGGACTTGCCGCTGGATAGCCGTATCTAGAGCTAAAAAATCCTGTTCCAAAAAACTAGCTTTTTTCTTAGAGCAAACTGCCAACACAAACCCTACTGCACTTTTTTCCATAAAAGCATAGTCATCCGCTACCGCAAAAGAAAAATTACTCAAGGTTTCCAGGATGGATTGATTAAAATTTTTCTCAAGATATGGTAGCGTTTCATTTCTTAACTTATTTCGAAAAATATCATTTTTTGCATTAGACTTATCCATACGATAAGTAAGCCTTTTTTCTTTCAAAAAATTTACAATTTCGGTGCGACTAGTTTGCAAAAGGGGCCTAATAATTTTTCCAGTCTTCGGACGCATCGCAGCTAGACCATTTAAACCAGCCCCTCGAATAATTCGCATTAGCGCTGTTTCGGCTTGATCATTTTGATTATGCGCTACCGCAATAAAATCAAATTTTAAAGCCAATCTTAATTTTTCAAAGTAGGCGTATCTCAGGTCGCGCAAGGTATTTTCAAGATTACCCTTTTGCGAAATGTTTTTTGGTCTTAAGATATTAACTTTGAGCTGATATTTTTCGCCCAACTGTCTAACTAATTTTTCATCTGCTAACGAATCCTTACCTCGCAAGCCGTAATTAACATGGGCGATTTGAATTTCAAAATTATACTTTTCAGCCAGGGAATAGAGCAACGCTAAAAGGCAGACGCTATCTGGTCCACCCGAAACCCCAATAATAATTTTTGAACCTTTATTCCAAAGCTCATATTGGGAAGAAAAATTTTGAATTTTTTTTATAAATTTAGCCATTGTTTTTCAAATCAATAAACTGCATAACCCTTAAGAATACTTCCTCTACTGTTAATTTAGTGGTATCAACAATTAAATCATAATTTTTTTCATCATCTTGCTTAATTCCATAAAGAGCAAGGTACCGTTCGCTATCTTCTTTTCTCCTTTTTAAGATACTTTCTTTAATGTTTTCAACTGTATCTAAATAACTATCCTCATTGCCACGATTCTGTTTAGCCGACATTGATCTTAAAATTCTTTCAGCCGCAACAGGAGGCTCAACCTTTAAATATATTTTCACTGAATCTGGGATAAAATGCCAAGCTGTCCGACTTTCAATAACAAACCTATGCTGTTCTTTTGCAAGTTTAAGCACATAGTCATCAACTTTTTTGTCAAAGCTAGGATCATTGTCGCAAACTCTTCGGAAGGCTACCAAATCCAAACCTCGCGCCTTAGCCATATCTCGAAATATTTGACCCATATAATAACGAGGCAAATCAAGTTTTTCTGCTACCATTGTGGCAATAGTACTTTTGCCAGAGCCCTCCTGACCATTAAAAGAAACTATAAACTTATTAGGTTCGTGCATATTTTTAATGCTTAAATCGAATTTAATGTTAACTAAGTATACCTATATTCTAGCATAAAGCAAGCCAATTTACACAAAAAAAACCGCCAACACTTGGCGGTTTTTTCTTGAAACACTTTCTCAAATTAGTTTACTTCTCCTCTTTCACCAACATCAGACCCATGCGGTGATCTTTTGGCTCAATCGAAAGGATTTTCCAAGCATAAGTTTGACCGCCCTGGAGAACTTCATCCATTTTCTTCCCTGGGTAAACCTCCTGGAACTCGCTTACGTGAGCTAAACCATGGATATCGCTATCAAGGTAGACAAAGGCTCCAAAAGGATTAATTTTATCAATTTTACCCTGGACAACATCTCCAACCTTATATTTTTCCGCTATTTCGCTCCAAGGATCCTTCGCTAGCGCTTTCATGGAAAGGGAAATTCTGGTTTCATCAATTCCGATAATTTTAGCCTTCACGATGTCCCCAGTTTTAACAATTGTTCTTGGATCACCAATCATTTGCCAAGCCAATTCGGAAATATGAACCAAACCTTCTAACTTATCGCTGTCTCTAGTCGAACCTTGACGAGCAGCTGGTAAGAATTTAACAAAAGCGCCGAAATCCACCACGCCACTAATCTCACCTTCGATAATATCTCCAGCTTGCAGTTGAGAAATAACTTCTTTTTCCTTTTCACTAGAAGCGGCTCGTTCGCTGACAATCAATTTTTCGCTTTCTCGGTCAGCATCTAAAATTCTAACTTGCATTTCTTTACCAACTAATTTTTTCAGCAATTCTAAAATCTTATTCTTATCCCCATCTTCCACGCGAGGATAATGTTCGCTAGAAAGTTGCGAAACTGGAATAAAGCCCATAATGCCATTAACTTCCACCATTAAACCTCCTTTATTAGCATCTAAAACTTTAGTTGAAACTACGCCCATGATATCGCGCTTAGCCTCAAGGTCATCCCAAGCTCTTTCGTAAGACGCTTCTCGAATTGAAAGTTCCACATAGCCTTCTTCATTTTCAATATCAACCAAGGTAGCGCTAACTGTATCGCCTTGTTTAACCTTGCCAATAGCTAGGCCATCTTTAATTTCTTTTCCCATCACAATCCCAGTTCCAAAACAACCCAGGTCAAGCAGGAGGGAATTAGAGGTTATGTCGATAACCTTTCCTTCTAGCACATCGCCAACCTCAGGAATTTTAACCGGATTTTCTTCTAAGAGACTACCCATCGGGGACAGCTCCACTTCTTCTTCTTTTTCTAATTCAACCACAGCCTTTTTTGCCTTAGCTGAGGTAGCTACGGGTGTCGCCTCATCTTGCAACTTATCAACCTCTTCAGCGAGTTTGTCTAAGATGTCTTTCTTTTTAATTGCCATACTTTTTTACTTTTTTCAACAAGTAGCGCACTTGTTTTAGTTTAATTATTAAAATAGCGCTAACGCAAAAATTTCCTTTTGCAAAAGGAAATTATCAAGAAAACAACTGTGAAATTAAAGCATTCCACTATTAACTTTTCTTAAATAATTAATTGCTTAACTAGCTTACCTTAAATTATTGGTTTTGGCAAGGGTTTCTCGCTAAATCATCTCGACAGGATAATTTGGCTGTGTTATCATTATTCTATACAAAAAAGGGCTATCCTAGTTTTTAGCTAATCTATTTTTTTCAACGCTAACTTTATGCAAATTCAATATTACGGTCAATCCTGTTTTAAAATAACGACTAAGCCGGCTGGACGCGCCACCGATGACATTGTTTTATTTTTCGATCCCTTTGGAAAAGAATTAGGCATCCGACCACCCCAGGGACAGGCTGATGTCGTTTTTGTTTCGCATGATCATTTTGATCATAACAATGTCGAAGCGCTCAAGGGCGACCCTGTTATCATTAACACGCCTGGGGAATATGCAGTTAAGGGTATCAATGTAATTGGGCTTGATGCCTTTCATGATTTGGAAGAAGGCGCCAAAAAGGGACGCTCTACTATTTTTATCCTTGAAGTAGAAGATTTAAAGATTTGTCATCTTGGCGACCTCGGGAGCGAACTCACTGGAAAACAGTTAGAAGAAATTGATGGCGTCGATGTCCTCTTTATTCCAGTTGGTGGAAATTATACGATTGATGGAAAAAAAGCTGCCGAACTAATTAGAAAAATAGAACCGGTTATTGTCATCCCGATGCATTATAAAGTAGAAGGCTCAACCGCTGAAGTAGCTGACCTACAAAAATTCTGCACCGAAATGGGGAACTGTCCCAAAGAAAAAATCGCTAAATATAGCCTTAAGAAAAAAGATTTAGAAGGTAAGAGTATGGAAGTTATAATTATGGACCATACCGCTTAAACTTTATTATATTATGAAGCTTGAAGAAAAAATTGAAGCTATTCGCAGACAACCTGACCATATCAGGCTTCGTTGGGTTTGGGGGAGCGTTCTTCTTTCTATGCTGATTATTTTTATAATTTGGATTTTTTCAATTAACCTCATGTTTAAAAATGGAAGTAACGAGCTTCCTCAAAATACGGACAATCTTGTCTCGGATTTAAAAGATCAAACTAGTCAAATTAAGGAACAAGCTAAATCCCTAAAGGACAGCACTAAAAACCTTTCTCAGACAATTAAGACTGAAGGCATTTCCGCTTCAAAAGAAAACACCACTCAACGCACAACCGATTTAAATCCATCAACTCAATCATCTCAATACACTAATTTAGGAAACCCAACTAATTAAAAAATAGCTAGCTATAAATATTTTTAATAAAAAGACGCTCAAAGTGATTATCCTCTTTCGAGTTTTCTTGGCCGAATATGAAATCAACTCAAAAAATTACCGTTCCTATCATTGAAAACATTCAACCGCGCGCGCTCGTGCAGGAAGTTCAGCAATCTTATTTGGATTACGCGATGAGCGTGATTGTTTCCCGCGCTTTGCCTGACGTGCGCGATGGACTCAAGCCAGTGCATCGCCGTATTTTATATTCCATGTGGGAATCTGGGCTGCGACCTTCTGCTAAATTTCGAAAATCCGCTACGGTAGTCGGGGAAGTTTTAGGGAAGTATCATCCGCATGGTGACACGGCCGTTTATGATTCGATGGTGCGTCTGGCTCAAGACTTTTCCTTGCGCTATCCTTTAGTTTGGGGACAAGGAAACTTTGGTTCGATGGATGGTGACAGTGCAGCTGCTTATCGTTATACCGAAGCTAAACTCAAACCAATTGCCGAGGAAATGCTTTTTGATATTGAAAAAGATACGGTTGATTTTATTCCAAACTTTGATGGAGTCCATAAGGAACCTGTCGTCCTACCAGCCAAACTTCCTCAATTACTGCTTAATGGCACGATGGGAATTGCCGTCGGCATGGCAACTAATATTCCTCCGCATAACTTAAATGAGCTAGCTGACGCCATTAACCACCTCATTGATAACCCTGAGGCTTCCATTGACGAGCTCATGCAATTTGTCAAAGGTCCTGATTTTCCAACGGGGGGCATTATGTACAATACGCCTGGAATTAAAGAAGCTTATTCGACCGGCCGCGGTAAAATCGTGACTCGAGCCAAAGCGGAAATTATTGAAACTAAGGCTGGGACTTTCAATATTATTATTACCGAGATTACTTACGCAACCAATAAGGCGACCCTGATTATGAAAATCGCCGATTTAGTTAAAGAAGGGAAAATTTTAGGTATCCGCGACCTACGTGATGAGTCCGATAAGGATGGGGTGCGGATTGTGATTGAATTAAAAAAGGACGCTTACGCGCAAAAAGTTTTAAACAAGCTTTATAACGCTACCGATTTACAAAAGAATTTTAATGTTAATATGTTGGCCCTAGTTGGTGGGATTGATCCCCAAATTTTAAGCTTAAAAGCTATTCTTGAGCAATATATCGAACATCGAAAAATCGTCGTTACTCGCCGAACCAAATTTGAGCTTAATAAAGCCAAAGACCGTGCCCATATTCTCGAAGGCTTAAAAATTGCCCTTGATCACATTGACGCTGTTATTGAAACAATCCGAAAATCTCCGACCAAAGAGGAGGCTCACGTTAACTTAATGAAGAAATTTAAGCTTTCCGAAAAACAAGCCAGCGCGATTCTGGAAATGCGTTTGCAAACCTTGGCTGGCATGGAGCGCAAGAAGATTGAAGATGAATTAGCCGAAAAATTAGAAATTATTACCCAGTTAACTGAGCTACTAGCGAGCACCATTAAAATTTTGGCCGTGGTTAAAGATGAACTACTTGCCTTAAAGGAAAAATACGGCGATGAAAGAAAAACCAAAGTTTTGCGCACTGGGATTGAAGAATTCAAACAAGAAGACCTCATTCCAAACGAAGAAGCTATCTTGACCATTTCTCAAGATGGCTACATTAAGCGAATGAACCCAGATGTTTATAAGGTGCAAAAACGCGGTGGTAAAGGGGTGATTGGTGCTACTACCCGCGAAGGCGACGTCATTGAAAAAGTTACGAGCGTGATGACCCATGATAACTTAATGTTCTTTACTGACACTGGGAAGGTCTTCCAAACGAAAGCTTACGAGATTCCTGAGTCTTCTCGGACCAGTAAAGGTCAGGCCGTTGTTAACTTCTTGCAACTTGCTCAAGAAGAAAAAATCACCGCGATGATTCCATATAATAAAAATGATGGTTATAAATTCTTCTTTATGACTACCATCCACGGTGTCGTGAAGAAATCCAAGATTGAAGATTTTGATAACGTTCGTCGCTCTGGACTAATTGCCATCACACTTGAGAAAGGCGACACGCTTAATTGGGTACTGCCTTCAACTGGCACCGATGAAATCACCATCAGCACGGCGGGCGGTCAAGCTATTCGCTTTAAAGAAGCTGACGTTCGGGCCATGGGTCGCAGCGCTGCTGGCGTGCGTGGAATTAAGCTTAGGAGTAATGATTTAGTTGTTGGGATGGATATTGTCTTGAAGGGTCAAAAAGGTAACCAACTCCTAATCATCACGGAAAATGGTTACGGCAAGCGCACCGACCTAGCTGCTTATAAAATTCAAAAACGTGGCGGCAGTGGCATTAAAACTGCCAATATAACCGCTAAAATTGGCAGGTTAGTTGGAGCGCACATTATTAATATTGACGAAATTGAAGGAGATCTTTTCATCACTTCACTTCAAGGTCAAATTATCCGCATTCCCCTTAAAAGTATTTCCGTCCTCGGCCGAGCCACGCAAGGCGTCCGCATTATGAAACCAAGCGCTGGCGATAAAGTAGCCGCTGCCGCAGTTATCTAAAACATTGTGCAAGTCCATGAACATAATTAACACTTGGGTTAGTTGAAATTATTGGTTAATTTTCGATCAATTTGAGCCATAAGCTGTTCAATTTCTTCTTTCTTTTTCATCTTTCTGGCTACTGCTAATCTAGCGCTTTGCTTCT
>CAILTR010000068.1 GCA_903837175.1 uncultured bacterium | reverse complement strand
GTGATGGAATTGTTACAAGTTTGGCCAATGCAAGTGTTGGCAGCGCAGCCGTTGTCACAGGCCTTGGTGCCAGAAATCCAAGTTAGGTTGTTCCAACAAGTATTAAAAGTGCAAGTGTTGGCAGCGCAAGAATTGTCAGCACAAACTTTGGTGCCAGAAATCCAAGTTAGGTTGTTCCAACAAGTATTAAAAGTGCAAGTGTTGGCAGCGCAAGAATTGTCAGCGCAAAGTTGAGTATTGCAGGATTGAGAAGAAGAGCCAGAGCAAGCTGCCCCACCACCGGATGGATATGGATTTGAACAAGTGCGATATTGAGTGCCGCCACCGCAAGAAGCTGAGCAAGCGCCCCAGCCAGACCAACCTCCAGCCACAATTCCCATACAAGAATTATATCCAGGGACCCCCAATGAATTGCATTGGGCATAGCAAAAACAATAACTTTGAGCAATGCCGCCATAGTCCGAACAATAACCGCTCCAATTCACTCCTCCATTAGCTGAACATCTGCACAAGCTGCCATCAAAAACATAAGGCCAATAAGGTTGGCAAGCCTGAACTGCTTCAATTGAAGCCATCAAAAAAGCACTTGTCGCAAACAAAAAAACTAACATTTTTTTAAACATATTTTTTATTTTAATTGCACTTTTAATGGATAATCTTTAAGTGACTTAATTATAACACAGAAAAAAGAGAATTGCTCGTAAAGAACAAGCGGGATTAAAACATACGAACATGTAATTATTAAAATATCCCCATGAAAAGAATGGGTGGATTTAATTCTTCGTTTTTAAGGGATAGCAACCCATTTAAAAATAACTTCATTTTACTTCTTCTATTTCAACAGCCTTAACTGAGATGTCGGTGTTGTTGATGCTAACCGAAACCAAATCGCCCATTTTGACATCTGCAATTGTTCTGGGTTGACTTGCCCCATTTTTGATAGCAGTAATTACAGTGGCCTCATTAAAAGGTAAGGTAATTTGAGACCTTAAATTTTTGATTTCAAAATCTTTATCAGAAAGTTTTGTGATTGTGCCACTAACAACGCTAACTTCTTTGGTAGACCTAGAAAGTTGCGCATTAATTTCATTTTGGAGGGCTTGGTTTTCTGCTTCAAATTGCGTTGGCTGATTTTCATTGGTTACTGAAACAGTCGCAGGAGTTGCATTTTGAATTTGATTTCTGGCTTGCCTTTTTTTGAAAAAGTAAGCTCCAAGCAGAACTACAACTGCAACCAGGATAATCGAGATAACGATTTTTGTTTTTTGATTCATAGTTTTATTTTTCAAAATTTAAAACACTTTCATTATACCACAAAAAAAGCAAAAAGTTATCCACAGGAGACAGGGACATAAAATCATGTAATACGGAATTAACTTAATTAGTGGTAGCTAGGCGTTAGAGGCTCAACCTCCATTATGGAGGTTGAGCCTCCTTGAAACTAACAGTGTTTTAGTTGATTTGATATAAGCATCCAATCAGCTGAACATTTAAACAGGGTAACAAAAAAAATCATACGAGCATTGAATCACTCAGGTATACAATCAAGCAATAATTTGGATAATCAATAACTAGCAACCAGCACCAAGCAATTACATTCGGTGAGAAACTTTTCCAACAAAAAAACAAGGGAAAAACATTCCCCTGTTTTTTTAAATTCAAACTAAACAAACTAAACTTTAGGGTGCAACTTCTTTGAAGCCTCCTTG
>CAILTR010000067.1 GCA_903837175.1 uncultured bacterium | reverse complement strand
AAATTGTATGTTCGACGTTTGTAGCCTCGCCCCTGCGGGGCTCGGCAAGCCCGCCAGAGGCGGGCAAGGCTGATTTTGAAAGGATTTGCCACGCTCCGCGTGGCTCAAAAAACAATTCCCGTTCCCGCAAAATTCGGTTCGCTCAAGTTTACTTGAGGTTTCGCGAAAGCGAAACAGCCAATCTTTTTTTCTCGCCCTATGGGCGAGTTGCAAAGCGATAATTATTCCGCGCAGCGGAATTACCCAAAAGCGATATTATTAAAAAAATAATTTTTCAAAACTATGAACAAATACTTTCTCTACATTAGAAAATCAACGGACGAGGATGACAGACAAGTTTTGTCGCTGGAAGCGCAGGAAACAGAATTGCGGGAATTGGCGGAAAAGGAAAATCTAACGATTGTTGATACTTTTCGCGAATCACAGACCGCCAAAGAGCCGGGCCGTCCGATTTTCAATAATATGCTGGATAGAATAGAAAAAGACGAAGCCGAAGGAATTTTATCTTGGCACCCCGATCGGCTCGCCCGCAATTCTGTTGATGGCGGAAAAATTATTTTTTTAATAGATAGCGAGAAAATCAAGTTTTTAAAATTTCCCACATTTTGGTTTGAAGCTACGCCACAAGGAAAATTTATGCTCAATATCGCTTTTGGGCAGTCAAAATATTTTGTTGATAATCTTTCAGAGAATACAAAAAGAGGTTTAAGGCAAAAATTGAGAAGAGGCGAAATGCCTGGCTATGCTCCGCTTGGATATTTGAATGATTTGCGAAATCACACAATGATTAAAGACACTGAAAGATTTCGCCTCGTTAGGAAAATTTTTGACTTATACTCAACTGGAAATTATTCTCTGAAAAGTTTGAGAGACAAAATTTTTGACATCGGCTTGTTGACCAGGAATGAAAAAATGCTTTCCGTTTCAATGATACAACATATTTTAAAAAATCCTTTTTATTACGGGCTATTTAGATACAACAACGAACTTCATCAAGGAAAGCATGAGCCAATGATTACAAAGAAACTTTTTGAAAAATGTGAAAAGGTTTTATCTGACCGCTCCCGACCGCAAAAAAGGAAAATTAAAGAATTTGCTTTTCGCGGACTTTTGTTTTGCGGAGAGTGCGGGTGCGCCATAACTTCTGAAACGCAGAAAGGACATAATTATTATCGTTGCACAAAAAAGCGAGATAAATGCACGCAAGGTTATGTTCGCGAGGAAGTTTTAGCGGAGCAGATAAACAAACAAATTCAAAAAGTTTCTTTGCCTCCGTCTTGGGCTGATAAAATGATTACGGAACTAGACAAAGACAAAGAGCAAGAAGCCAAAGACGGAGCCGTTTTTGCTCAAAATCTAAAATCTCAAATCAAAGAACTTGAGGATAAATTGGACACGCTACTTGATACGCACTTAGACGGAACAATAACCAAAGAAGAATACACCGCCAAAAAACAAAAAATCCTCAACCATAAGATTGAGATTTCCGAGAAATTAAAGGATTTTGAGCAAAACGGCAATCATTGGCTCGAACCTGCCAAAAAATTTATTTTGGCCAGTAAACAAGCCGAGATTATCGCTTTGCAGGAAAATCTTTTTGATAAAAAAGATTTTCTAAAAAAGATTGGCTCGAACCGAATTTTGCGGGAACGGGAATTGTTTTTTGAGCCACGCGGAGCGTGGCAAATCCTTTCAAAATCAGCCTTGCCCGCCTCTGGCGGGCTTGCCGAGCCCCGCAGGGGCGAGGCTACAAACGTCGAACATACAATTT
>CAILTR010000066.1 GCA_903837175.1 uncultured bacterium | reverse complement strand
TTTTTCACCCTTGATAGCTGTGAGAGCTACTTGGGCTTTTTCTTGGGCGCTGAAGGTTTTGTGTGTTTTGGTCATAAATTTGAGTTAATATTTCCCTCTAAGTTTAGCATATTTCGTGTGCAGATTTATGGGACCATTATAATCGGAGTTATTTTTTCACTTTCAAATATTATACTACCAGCATCACTCGTAACAATCCCAAAAATTGTCTTTAGGATTGTTGATTTTCCAGCACCATTTGGCCCCATTAGTGCAACAATCTCGCCCCTGCCAATATCAAGATCAACTCCATCAAGAGCCTTTACGCCACCATAATGGACATGTATTTTTTTAAGTTGTAATAAAATATCATTCATAATCTATTGTTTAGTGAAGTGAGCGAAATGAAAGTACTCTTTCATTTCCGAACGAACGACAACAACAAGGACTATGCTCGTCCTTATTTACCTAAATAAACATCTAAGACTTTCTTTTTATTCAATACTTCTTCAGGCTTTCCTTTTGAAAGCAACTTTCCATTATCCATAACAACGATCTCGTCACACAGCTCTCTCATTAGTAGCATGTTATGCTCAACTAAGATTACAGTCTTCCCTTCTTCTTTTAATTTTTTTATTATTTTCATCACTGTTTTTATCATTTCAGGGAAAAGACCGGCAAATGGCTCGTCAAATAAATAGATTTTTGCATCAGTGCTCAATGCTCTAGTAATTTCCAGTAATTTTCTTTGACCGTATGAAAGATTTATCGCTAACTCATTTCTCTTTTCCCAAAGATTAACTACCTTCAATAATTCTTCAGCCTTCATTAAATGATACTCGCCATGTTTTTCAAAAATAGCACCCAAGACATTCTTTTCCGTGAGAACAACTAACACATTATCCAATACTGTCATTTGTTCAAATAGTCTTATTTCTTGGAAAGTTCTAGTAATTCCAAAAATAGAATTTTCATAAGCCCTCATCTTTTTCGATCTCAATGAGTCATCAATGATAATTGTTCCGCCATCAAGTGATTCGCATCCACTTAATATGTTTATCAATGTAGTTTTACCGCTGCCGTTTGGCCCAACTATTCCAGTTATTCCCTCAGCCTTTATATCTAACGATAAATTATCTAGAGCCAATACTCCATTGAAATGTTTTCTTATTTTTTTGAGTTTCAAGATATTCATATTATTTCATCTCATATTCTCCAACCAAACCTTTTGGCCTATAAAGCATTAGAAAAATCAAAGCTAAGCCATAGATTATTTGCCTAACTTGTGCTGCTGTGTCATTCGGAAGTCCTAATATTCTGAGGTATTCTGGTAATAAAATAAGAAATAATGCTCCAAGAAGTGAACCTCTCAAGCTAGATAAACCACCCAGAATTATAATCGTCAAAATGAAAACTGATTCAGTTATGGTAAAAATTGATGGATCTATGTATGTAATATAGGAAGCAAACAATGAGCCAGCAATAGCGGCCATCATTGCACTTATCACAAAAATAACTAGCTTGAAATTTAATACCTTATAACCAAAAACCGCAAGAGCATTTTCATCATCTCTAATTGCCCTTAACGCCCTTCCAAATGATGATTGAACAATAAATCTCGAGACAAGAAATATAATAACAAAGAAAACAAGCGCCAATATAAGATATGCAAAATTAGAATGGATCTCTAACCCAAAAAATGATGGTTTTTTAATCCCTGGAATACCAATCACTCCACCAGTTATACTGTCTAAATTTATAAAAAAACTACACACAATAACATTGAATCCGAGTGAAGCAAGTGCGTAATAATCATCTTTAAATTTACTTAACACAATACCAATAAACAAACTAGCCATACCCGCTAGACCCATGCCGACACCAGCAGAGACGAAAAAGTTGATATTGTATTTAGTTAAAAGTATAGCAGTGGCATAAGCACCTATACCAAAGAAAGCAGCATGGGCGAGAGAAAGTAACCCAGTATAACCCACGACCAAATTTAAACTAACCGCTAAGATAGCGTATATAAAAAATACGATTCCTATGTGAATAAAGTATTCCATAATTATTTCTTACCAAACATTCCCTGTGGTCTGAATAATAAAAATAAAATTAAAACCGCAAAAGAAATGGCATCCTTCCATTCTCCTGAAAAATTCCAAACTCCAAAATTTTCAATCAAGCCGAGCATGAAAGCTGCCAGCACTCCACCATATACATTACCGACACCACCAATAATCGAAGCGATAACACCCTTAAGAAGAAGGCTCATACCCATTGTTGGACTAATTCCAGTATCAAAACCAACAAAAATACCAGCAACACCAGCGATAGCAGAACCAATTACAAATACATAACTAATTACGCGATTGCTATTGATTCCGATATTTCTAGCTATTTCCTCGCTATCACTAATTGCAGAAATAGTTTTTCCCAGCATTGTTTTTTTTAAAACTAAAACAAGTAATCCCATAATGAGTAATACTGACAAAAATAAAATCAATTGTGTTTTTGTAATTATCCCCGTTAGAAATATGTATTTTTTTGAAGAAGCTAGTGAACTTGATAATGTTTGAAACTCACTAGTAAAAATAAGTGAGATTACTGCTTGAATAACAATTAAGATGCCCAGTGAAGCAACCATGAAAATCATATGTGATGATTTTTTCTTTCTCAGAGGTGAAAATACAAGCTTATTTGATATGTATCCCAGAAAACCAGCACAAAGTATTCCCAATAAAACACTCAGATAAACATCAACTCCTAGTATTTTATTAAAATAAAATGTTGCATAACCACCAGCTATAGCAATAGATCCATGAGCAAAATTGAAAAATTTAGTTGCCCCATAAATCAAATTAAAGCCAAGAGCAACCAAGGCATAAATTGCCCCAGCAATAAGACTATTAAAAATAATTTGAGTAAGCATATCCATTTCCTAAATTATACCACCTAACACTAAGATTATAAACAACATAAATCAAAAAACCCCGCTAGGGGTTTAATGACTTATTTCATGCTTGAAACTACTTTACTAATTGAACTTGACCACCCTTTATTTCTGAAAGGACATAGCCAACACCACTTCTATCATTGGCTTGATCAAATGTTGTCGTTCCACTTACGCCTTGATAATTAACGCTACGCATATAGTCAGCAACTCCCTGCGGTGAATCTCCATTTGCCTTAATGGCATCAGCTATCATATAAGCTGTATCGTATGCAACTGCACATGCTGTTGTATGAGCACAATCAGCCCCATATTTTGCCTTATATTTATCAAGGAAACCTTGAAGTTTATCAGATTTAGATACAAAGTTGCCACCTCTTGCACCTTCCAATAAGGCTTGGTGTTTTGCGATCAAATTTGGAGCACCAAGAATAATATCATTTACGAGCAATTTTGGTTTGAAATTTAGCTCTTCCATTTGAGTCAAAATAACTTCACTACTTGCTTCAGTTTGAGGAGCAATGAATAGCGCCTCTACATTTGCGGCTTTCAATTTTGTCAGTTGAGTCCTGATGTCGGTTGCTCCAGTAGCAAAAGAATCCGCAACCACAGCAACACCAGAATCTTTTAGATAATTCTGTAATCCAGTAGCTAGCCCCTTTCCAAAATCAGTTTCTTCGTTGATAATACCAATTTTTTTAAGACCAAGACTCTTTATTTCCTGACCTGCAATTTCAGCTTGTTTGGTTTCTATAACCCAGTTTCTATATACAAGAGGAGAAGAAGATGAAATTTTTGTTGATGCCACAACAGTTGCTAAAAGAACTGAATTGTCATTTTTCAAGCTTGGAGCAATTGCAAGCACTGTTCCACTACAAGATGATGATGTGAATATTTTTGATTGAGCGAGTGATTGCTGATAAATAGAAAGTGCCTCCTTAGGATCACACTTATGATCTTGATAAACTATTTCTAATCTCTTTCCATTAACACCACCTTTTGCATTTATTTCATCCACTGCAAGCTGGGTTGATTTTTGTGATGATTCTCCCCATGAGGCAAGTCCGCCAGTCAAAGGATATAGAGCAACAATTTTAGTTGTTCCCGAAGATTTCTTTGAATTAAAAACAAAACCAACAATACCCAGCACTACAACAATGCCTACAACAATGAACCAAGTGTTTTTCTTCATTTGCTTGATCTTAAAAAAGAATTAAAACTACACTAACATTATACAATAAGATTTTAAAAAATACAAAAAATCGCTCAGTCCTTAGGTTTTTAAATGATGTATTGTGAAAAAAAGAAAAATTCGCCTTCATAATCGAGAGCAAAGACATTCACGAAAGTTTCAAATCCATCTTCGAAACCCTCTGGGCAGGGGCAAAATAAAAACAACAAAAGCATACCAACTTGGTATGCTTTTGTTGTTAGGTAGCAGGGATTTCCGCGTTGTTTGTTCTCCGTCAGCTGGCGGATCACAAACGCCTTGTCCTCGGCAGCGCTGAATGCCTGCCTGCCGGTAGGCAAGCTCCCATGGTCGCACTCAGCTACGTTCGCTTGCCTCGTCTGCTCTCGGCGCTCACTTCTGCCGGTTCGAATCCCTGCGCACTAATCTCACCAAGTGTCGCGTCACTCACTCGTCGACACTCATTCGTTCCTTGCCCGCGGTGGCGCCAAATGCTCATTCGCATTTGTCGGCGCTCTCCTGCGCTGACTTTCTGCCCGCTTCGACTCAATGAGACGACATTTCGTCGAATCGAGGCGAGCTGAAAGTCAGCTTGTTTCACTGCCACCGGTTCGAATCCCTGCGCAACTCTGGTAAATAAAGAAAAAGAGGATGACTTTCAAAGTCATCCTCTTTTTCTTTATCTGTCGGGGCGCAGGGATTCGAACCCTGTCTAAATGGTCCCAAACCACTCGTGCTAGCCGTTGACACCACGCCCCGTAGTTTTAGCTAGCTCTTAGCTAACTAGTATCTATCTTAAATGATTTTAATGCTTAAGTCAATGCGAGCAAAATAAAACCCACCATCACGGCGGGTTTTATTGCTATCTTCTATATATCAAAAATGTATAGAGACAAAATACTATTTAACTGCTTCTTTGAGTGCTTTTCCAGCAGTAAATTTAGGAACGGTCATTGCAGGGATTTGGATCTTCGCCTTTGTTTGAGGGTTGATTCCTTCTCTGGCTGCACGCTGTGAAACTTTGAAAGTTCCAAAACCTGTTAAGGTCACTTTATTTCCTTTTCTGATTTCTTCCGTAACCATTTCTTCAAAAGCTTCGATAACTGATTCAACTGCTTTTTTAGAAAGATCTGTTTTTGTTGCAATCGCGCTTACGAGTGCATCTTTGTTTACATTAGCCATAGTGTCACCTTCCCTTCTAGTTTAAAGTTTAATTTCCAACTTTCCTTATTCTACTATTTTTAGCGTCAATAAAGCAAATAAGTTATACACATGCAGAGATCAATAACCAAAAGACAAGAAACAATAGTCAAACAAAACTCAATAATCAAAACTCAAACATTCAAACCTTTTGTATTTTTGGATATTGGAATTTGAAATTTGTTTGTAATTTGTATCTTGGTGCTTGTATCTTGCGCCTAGCGTGCGTATTCCACGCTCCTAGTCTCCCTTAAAACATTAACTTTAATTTCGCCAGGATATTTTAAATCCTGTTCAATTTTATCGGCAATTTCGCGGGCCAATTTAAGCGCGCCGAGATCATCAACTGCTTCGGGTTTTACAAAGACGCGAATTTCGCGACCAGCTTGGATTGCATAAGTTCGCTCTACGCCATCAAAAGAATTTGCCGTAGCTTCTAATTCTTCCAAGCGTTTTAGATATTTTTCTAAAGTATCTTTGCGAGCCCCAGGGCGACTAGCCGAAATCGCATCAGCGGCAGCCACGATAAATGATTCCGGAGTTTCAAAAGGATAATCTTCGTGATGAGATTTCATCGCGTCGATAACCTCTTTTGGCATATTAAACCTTTCCAAAATTTTAATTCCAATTTCAATATGCGTGCCTTGAATTTCATGATCGACTGCTTTCCCAATATCATGCAAGAGTCCAGCTTTCTTCGCAATCGTAACGTCTGCGCCAAGCTCTGCCGCCAGCGCTCCCGATAAATGCGCCACCTCTAAAGAATGCAGCAAAACATTTTGACCATAGCTAGTTCGATAACGTAGGCGTCCAATCAAATAAACTAGTTTTGGATCAAGTCCAGCCACGCCAAGGTCGTAAGTTGCAGCTTCACCTGCTTCTTTAATCTTATTATCAATTTCTTTTTTCGCAAATTCATAAGCCTCCTCAATGCGGGTAGGATGAATGCGCCCATCACCAATTAATTTTTCCAAAGTAATTCTGGCAATCTCCCGACGCACGGGATCAAAACCCGAAATTACAACGGCCTCTGGAGTATCATCCACAATAATTTCCACGCCAGTTAATTTTTCCAAGGCTTTGATATTACGTCCTTCGCGCCCAATAATCCGACCTTTAACTTCATCAGATGGAATTGAAACCGTTGTCGTAACAACTTCGACACTATGCGAGCCAGCGTATTTCTGAATTACGCTAGTCATAATATTTTTAGCGCGCTTTTCAATTTCAGCGTTTCCTTCTCTTTCAATTTTAGCAATCCGCTCCGCTAAAGCTCCGCGATTTTCTTCTTCGGTTAGTTGCAGTAAGATACTTTTAGCTTGCTCTTTAGAAAGCCCCGCAATTTTTTCAAGTCGATCTAATTCTCGCTGACGAGTTTCTTCTGACTCTAAGCGGATTTTTTTAACTTCTTCCACTTTTTGCTCTAACAGTTTCTTAGCTTGTTCGATTTCTTCCGTTTTTTGGTCAATCACATCTTCACGCTTTTCGAGCCTTTGTTCATTCCTCATAATTTGCTGTTCTCTTTCATCTTCTTTTTTCTTTGCTTGTTCAAGAATCTCTACGGCTTGTTTTTTGGCCGTCAAAACAGAATCCTGAGATTTCTTCTCAGCTTCTTCTAACAACTTTTCAATTTTACCTTCCGCACTACCTAGTTGCTTTCGGGCAACCATCCGACGCACAACGTATCCAAGATAAAAACCAATGGCTACCGAGCCAACACTAAAAATTATGACATTCATACTAAGGCTTCCACTGAGGCAAGCAAAAAAATACAAAGGAGAAAAGCCCCTTAGGCTTTTTCTAAAAGTAGCTTATGAACTGATTTCTGTAAGTTAGTTAGTTTTTTCATTATAGTACAAAAATCCTATAGTCTCTGCGATAAAATAAGTTATATAGTTCGTGCTCAGATTTGCGTCAGGTTTGTCTTTAAAAAAGCTGAGAAGCTATTGAGATACCTTGAAGATTTTTTAAAACAAAGATGGCGTGAAGATGAGTGCGAAATGGATGAGTTATTTTATTAAAGAGGCTTCATAAAGCAAAGAAAATGTATTAATCGGCGGACTCCAGCGGTTAAATATTACTAATTTATCACTAGCCCTATGATAGCCTATCTAGGTCTTTTTGTCAAAACTCCCAAGGAATGCTATAATGCATTCATAAGAATATACTCTCGTCTAGGCATGTTAACAAAAAGCATGGGTTGCTCAAAACACCTTTTTGAGCTATTAAATGTTTATATGTTGAAATGTTTATATGATTGCATGCTTGCATGTTTAAATGATTAAATGCTTAATTTTATGTACAAACCAGTCGTCCTCGTTGTTCTTGATGGATGGGGCATCAGTAACAACAGCCAAGGCAATGTTTTAAAAGAAACACCCCTACCAACCATTGAAAAAATTAATAAGTTTTACCCAATGACTACTATTCAGGCTTCTGGAATTTCAGTAGGTCTTTTCTGGGGAGAATCCGGCAATAGTGAAGTTGGCCACATGGCCCTTGGCGCTGGGAAAATTGTTTATCAAAATTTACCCCGAATTACGCTGTCGATTCAGGATCGCTCCTTTTTTGAAAATCAAGCTTTTATTAAAATCATGCAAGCCGTTAAAGAAAGAGGAAGCGCTTTGCATTTAATGGGTTTAATTGGGCAAGGTAGCGTCCATTCTTATATGGAGCATCTCTACGCTATTCTTGAGATGGCTAAAGAACAACAGCTTAAAGAAGTTTATATCCACGGCTTTACAGATGGCCGAGACTCACCCCAAACTTCCGGCACTAAGGTAATTAATGACCTGCAAAATCATCTAAAATTGATCGGGCTCGGAAAAATTGCTTCTCTTTCAGGACGCAATTGGGGCATGGATAGAAATAACAACTGGGATCGCGTTGAAAAAGCTTACCGACTTATTACTGAGGGCAAAGGCATTGGAGCCGAAGACCCCCTTAAATGCCTCCAAGATTCCTACGCTAAAGAGATTACCGATGAATACATTGAGCCTTCGGTTATGCTGGAGGATGGTAAACCCGTCGCAACTGTTAAGGACGGCGATGGAATTATCTTTTTTAACTTTCGAGAAGATCGCGCCAGAGAAATAACAAAGGCTTTTATTGAGCCTGATTTTAAAGAATTTGCGAGAACGCCCCTTAAAATTGATTTTGCGAGTTTAGTTGAATATGAAAAAGATCTACCAAAAGCTGACTGCGTCGCTTTTCCGCCAATCATCTTAACCGGCGGTTTAGGCGGAGTTTTAAGCAAACACAATTTAAAACAACTTCGCATCGCCGAGACTGAGAAATATGCTCACGTAACTTATTTCTTCAATGGCGGCAAAGAAGATCCTTGGCCGGGCGAAGACCGCGTCTTAGTTCCCTCTCCGGCTGTTTCCCGCTTTGATGAAGCACCCGAAATGAGCGCGGCTATCGTCACGGAAAAAATTATCAGCGCTGTTAAGTCAGAAAAATACGATTTTATTCTAGCTAACTACGCCAACGCTGATATGGTTGGACACACCGCCAATCAAGCCGCCTGCGTTATTGCAGTTCAATCAATCGACAAAAGTCTCTCCATCCTTATTCCCGCAGTTTTAGAACAAGGTGGTTGCCTGCTTATCACTGCTGACCATGGTAACGTTGAATCTATCAAAAATTTTCAAACTGGCCAGCCTGACACCGAACATTCTTCCAACCCAGTTCCGCTTTGGTTTATTAGTCCCGATAATCATCGCGAAAAATCTTCCGAAGAAATTGTCCGCCAACAAGCTGAAGTCGGCGGCCTCCTCAGCGATATCGCCCCAACCGTCCTTGAAATCATGGGAATTGAAAAAGAAGAAGAAATGAATGGAGAAAGTTTATTACCACTTTTGAAATAGCTTTTTAGGCTTTAGCTTTTTAGGAAAATGCAAAAAAATCACCTTCGGGCGATTTTTTTGTTTGCCAATTAAATTTTGAGCATGAAAAAAAGCGCAAGGGAAAAGATTTTCCGCTTGCGCTAGGAGGAGAGGCTTATCGCTGACGCTCTTTTTGAAGTCGTCGATATTCTACAGTCGCCTGCCTGACTGCAGCAATCCTCTCCCGATTCCTGCCAACTCCACTGATACCATCCTTGCCAACATAGGTGATTTTCCAAAGCCTGTAGGCAGGACGAGCTTGGACAAGCACCCTGGAAAGATTCATGCCTAAGGTATCTACGCCAACAAAATTATTTGGATCATTCATTGTATCAATCGATCCAGACTCAATAATTTTGTCAGCATTTTCGATGGCAGAGAGTAAATCATGACTCTGTTCACGAAAATACATGGTGGCGCTCACGGAAAAAATTGCCGTGAGGATAACGGAAATAATGGCTGCCTTTTTTGTCTCTGAAATGTACATTTTTTATTTCTCCTGTTTTGATTGTTTTTTTATCTTTTCCATTTCTTGAAAGTACTCCTTGTCGGTTCAGCGTCTCCGACCTGAACCGCATGGTTCTGATTTCTCCATTTTTTGAAAGTACGATTTTTCATACTCTCAAGGATGGAGGTCGACTTGAAAAGATTTCCAAGTCGACCAGTTAGCAAACGGAAACATGAAATTTTTCATGTTTCCGGCGATTTTTTAAGAGATCTGCTAAACTCTTTGTGCTCAGCCCTACATTTCCTCCTTGCTTTCTGGTGGTTCATCAACCTCGGGAGGATTTTTCTTTTCCTCCTCTGGCTTCTTGTAGGTGTTTGGCAACACCTCACCATTCGGCAAGGTAATTGTGCAATCACCTCCACAAAGCTGATGCACCAGCAAAGCCGTCAAATGTATCATAACTCCCCCTTTTTTTAAATTACTAAAAAATATTCCATAAAAAATTTTCTTTGTCGGTTCAGCGTCTCCGACTCCTTGTCGGTTCAACGTCTGTGACTTGCCTGTCCGCCTTTGGAGGAAACCGCACTATTCTAAATTCTCCATTTCTTGAAAGTATGAATTTTCATACCCTCAAAGATGGAGGCCGACTTGAAAAGATTTCCAAGTCGACCTGATTTTTACTCTCGCATTGCATCCGGGATAGGCGGTATCGTGTTTTGAGAAACAGCGAAGTTGTTAAGCTCTATTATCTTGAGCCCGACTTCTTCCCAGCTTCCCTCAAATCCGAGAAAATTCTCATACTGCTCATACAAATTGGGATTTTTCTCCCTTGTCTCTCTGCTGAAGAAGTCATCTGTTATATAAGCAGTTCCTCCTTTGCGAAAGTACACTGCAAGTAAAAGATGCTCATTTGATTCATCAAGCAAATCAAGACCAAAGTGAAACTCCATGAGATTTCCAGGATTTACGCCACATTCACCTTGACCTTCCCGATGAATCAGGAATGAGCCTTGGCTAATAGCAATATTACTCAAAAGCTTATTCCACTCTTCAATCAGTGCTACTTCCTGAGAAAAACTTAAGGATTTACTTTTTTCAGCTGCAGAAGCAAGATTGGCTGATGGTTTCTGTATGGACATGATATTATCTCCTATTTTATTTTTTCAAAATAACTTTTTTCTGTTTCGTCCTTTGGGACTCATCAGTATGTACATGCATCCATAGACAGATGCGAAGTTTTGACCAAGGATAACTTCGCAAACCTTTTTAGAAAGAACAAGGGGTTCCATATCCCCACTACCACTCACGCTGCACTACCGTACCGTCCATCTTCCATAGAACGCTAAAGAACAATTTACTTCCCTTATCGCGACACTCATCACCATCAAAATAATCTCCACAAACCACAGCCTCATCAACATCAGGATTAAAACTTATGCTTTTTAGTTTAAAATCCTCTGTTGGCATAAAACCCGCAAGCTTAATCACGTGAAAATTTCCATCTTTCTGACGACGTATAAGCTTCAATACGTTGTCTTTCTCATAATCATCGCCAACCGCCTCTGAGGTTTCCAGAACCAAAACATCAGGTCTTTCACTGTCATAATAAACAAATCCCTCAAAAGTAGCGCCCATAATATCTTCAGCGAACCCAGTGACTAAATTGCTTTTCATAATATCCTCCTTGTTTGTGCTCATCATTTTTTTGTGATGAGCGTTGTGATGTAAATGAACTATAACAAGTCATAATACTATATTTTTAGCAAACCGTCAAAGGTAGCTATACTTTTTTCATCTTTAACAGCACTTTCTTGCTTTAATTAAGCTATAATATTCTGTCGTAAAATACTTTACAAATATTTATAGAAAGACAAAAAAGCTTTAATTGAATTTCTCCAGCACCTCTAATACCCTAAGAGCTTTTTTAATTTTGCCATTTTTCTCGGAAACAATTTTTCCATTATTAAGAATGATTAATTTGTCACCATAGCAAATAGCATCATTGATGTTGTGAGTTATCATAATGGTTGTCAATCCACTTTGACGAACAATTGCCTCTGTGATTTCCAAAATCTTTTTGCTCATTTTTTGGTCAAGAGCTGCGGTATGCTCATCCAGCAAGAGCAGTTTTGGTTTTGCCAAAATAGCCATAACCATGGCGATAGCTTGTTTTTGACCGCCCGAAAGCAGACCAATTTGGACATCGAGTCTTTTTTCCAAACCAAGCCCAAGTGGAGCAAGTAACTCTGAAAATTCAACTCGCTGATCTTTCTTAACCCCTTGTTGAAAACCAGCCCGACAACCTCGAAATTTTGCCAATGCCAGATTTTCAGCAACTGTCATTGAAGTCACAATTCCATCGTTCGGATTTTGCTTGACTCTGGCAATGAAGCGCGATCGCAAAAATTCTGGCATCTCAACAAGCGATTGATTATCTAATGAAATGGCTCCCTGGGTTGGTTTTACAGAGCCCGAAATGAGGTTCAAAAATGTTGACTTTCCAGCTCCATTTCCCCCAACCAAAACAGCGAACTCGCCTTTTGAAAGTGAACAAGTGATGTGATCAATCGCAACCGTCTCATTAATTGAACCGCCATCATAAATTTTTTCAATAGCTGTGATTTTCAAAAATTCCTTTTCCATAAGGATGATTTGCGATTCCCAAATAAGATTGCGACTACAACAATAGAAGCAGCAACAAATTTGAGATCGGTGCCGACAAGGCCCAGACGCAAAGCAAAATTAACAATAAATTGATATAAAACTGAACCAGCAATCGCACCCAATGTCACAAAACCAACGCGCTTGGTTGAAATCATCGCTTCGCCAAGCATAAGAGAAGCCAAGCCAACCACGACAACTCCTTGCCCAATACTGATGTCGGCAAATCCTTGATATTGGGCCACCAACGCTCCAGACAAACCAACCAAGCCATTACTCAATGCTAGACCAAGAAGTTTCATGGACCCAACATTCACAGCAAGTGATTTGGCAACTGCTTCGCTGTCTCCAGTCGCCCGAAGCCTCAACCCTATTTCAGTGCTCAAAAACCAATCGACAAAAAATTTGACCGCCAAGGCAATTATTGCAAGAAGCAAGATAGCCTGCAAATGATTGATCGGGGATTTGAATGCCCAGATAACATTTCCGCGATTAAACAAAGAAAGATTTGGCGTGCCCATCAGTCGAAGATTAATCGTATAGAGCATGCCCAAAGACAAAACACTGGCGAGAATTTTTTCAATGCCGAGCTTGATGTGAAGAAAAGCTGTCAAGGCTCCAGCAAAAAAACCTGCTATCAAACCAAACAAAATTGCTACCAGGCCAGGAACGCCGACTCGCACTGCAATGACCGACACAACAGCTCCCGCCACAAAACTACCCTCAACAGTCAAGTCTGGAAAATTGAGAATTCTAAAGGTCAAGAATATACCCAAAGCTACTGGCGCAAAAAGCAGTCCGAACTCAAGCGATGTGATGAAAATTCCACTCATATATAAAATTTATAAAAAAGAAAATAAGGCATCCTGATACGAGATCATGATGCCCCGTTTTTCTTTTCTAAAAAGCCAAGTTATTCGTATATTTGTTTGGCCTGCGAAACCAACTCGCCAGAAAGCTCGATGCCGAGAATCTTTGCGGTTGCTTTGTTCAAAAACAAATTAGCATCCGTTGCGCTGGTCACTGCAATATCCCCAGGTTTTTCACCGTGAAGAACACGAACAGCCAATTCAGCTGTGTGCTCACCAACTTTTTCATAGTTGACGCCAAAAGCTGCAATCGCACCTTTTTGAACACCTGTTTGTTCATATGAAACCAATGGTTTCTTCAAATCTATCGTGGTCTTAATGAGAGACTCTTGCCCAGATAAAACGGTATTATCACCAATCATCAGAAAGGCATCCACCTTGTTTGAAATTGAACGAGCAGCTGACGAAATTTCGTTTGTGTTCGTTGCTGGTGCAACAACAATTTCCACGCCAAGTGAAGAACTAATTTTCTTAAGTTGGTCTATGCTAAAAGTTGAATTAGCCTCACCTGGATTATAGATAACCCCGATTGCTTTTGCATTTGGAAGTATTTTCTTGACCACTTCTAATGATTGCTGAAACAATACAGCTTCCTTCATCCCAGTCACGTTTGTCCCGGAACCATTTTCTGATTTCACCAAACCAGCAGAAACTGGATCAGCTACAGCAGAGAACACCACTGGCTTGTCTTTGATAACATTGACCACTGCCTGACTTGAGGGAGTTGTGACTGGAATAATCAAGTCATAATCTCCATCAGCAAATTTCTGAGCGATGGCAAGATTAACATTTGAATCTCCTTGGGCATTTTGAGAATCAAGCAAGAAGTTTTTTCCTTCTTCATATCCAGCTGTTTTAAAGCCAACAGCAAGCCCCTTATTGAAATCGCTGATGGCCTCCATTGAAGTAATGAAACTTACTCCAACTTTGGTCATAGCAGGCTTTTCGGAAACAATGACCTGCTTCTGTTCTCGAAAAACAAACCATCCGAACAAAAAAACCAACGCAATTGCGCCCAGTGAAAATATTTTTTTCATATTCATCTTATTTTTCATACAATTTATTTACTTATTATTATAATTATTATTCTTTCTGCTTATTTTTGCCCATCGACCCCGCAAAAAACAAACACTCTTTTTTCTGTTTCGTCCTTTGGGACTCATCAGTATGGACATGCATCCATAGACAGGAAATATCAATGAACTATAAC
>CAILTR010000065.1 GCA_903837175.1 uncultured bacterium | reverse complement strand
TGATTAAATGATTAAGTGCTTAAATGCTTAAGTGATTAAATGATTAAATGCTTAAATGATTAAATGATTAAGTGCTTAAATGCTTAAGTGATTAAATGATTAAATGCTTAAATGATTAAATGATTAAGTGATTAAGTGATTAAGTGCTTAAATGATTAAATGATTATAATCCGGCTGAAAAGTTTTCACTGTCGAAGATATTTGTTTGGACATCAACTTCCATATTTCGGACAATTGCTGGAAAAGTATAAGGCCAGGTTAAAGTAAAGCCACTTTCCATCCCCGCTCTGACATTATCTTTCTCAGTAGAGCTAACCCCAAGTACCTCACCATTTTCAGAGCGCAAAATAACCACCAATTTAACCCGCTTAAAATCAAAGGCGCTTTCATTGCGAATCAAGCCTTCCGCCTTGCTACTCGTACTTCCAAAGTCTGGCCCAAATTTTCGATTGTAAACGCTAATTTGAGGTTTTTCAACTTTGCCAAGTTGGCTCCAAATCGCATCGCTAATTATAAATTCTGCTTGCGTTGGAATAGCATTTGCTAAAGTACTCAGTCCCATTTGAACAACATATTTTGAATCGGCTGGCAAAATATAATCATCGCCCTCACTAGTGGCAATCACCTTTTCCGTGACATCTTTTAAATTAAGGACGTAGTGAAAAGAGGTAGCCCCAACTACATCATTTGGGTTAGAAACTTTAACTACGACGTCATAAGTATTACTGCCACCTGAAACAAAAGCCTTCTCACCGACTAGGAGATCTTTTTCGGCGGAAGTTATTTTGCAAGGTGCGCAAGAGCCGCCACAATCGATTTCTTTTTCGTTTTGATTTTTCTTACCATCCGAGCAAGTTGCCTTCGGTGTCAACCAGAAATAAAAAGCCAAGCCAACCGCTGCAAACAAGCCAAGATAACCCAACACAATCAAAGAGCGCTTTAATAAGTAATGTGAATCGGGCATAGTTTTTAAAAAATAAAAGTTTATAGTTTCTTTATTATACAGCATTCGAGCAGTTTGGGAAATTTTTTGAGGAAATAAAGGGAAATAAGGGGAAATAAAGGGATTTGGGGTGGTTAGGGAAAATTGGTAACAAAAAAACAAGGCCTTTCGCTCGCGAGCGATAGATCAAGCCACAAAAAAATAGCCTTTTTCAGGCTATGTTTCGGAATGTATTTTGAAAGCAGGATTCTGGCGACGACCTACTCTCCCTCATGGAGGTACCATCGGCGCGGACTGTCTTAACTGCTCTGTTCGGGATGGGAAGAGGTGTAACCCAGTCGCAAGAGTCACCAGAATTCTGCCTTCAAAAAATGGTCTAAATTATATAATACAAATTATGCAAATTTCATGCCAATCTACAAATATGCAAATAAAATACCTTAGGTATATTCGCATATTTGCGTCATTTGCACAAATTCGTATATTCGTATTATGCCTTTGTCAATATGATAAGTAACTCTTAACTGCTAACCATAAAAATTGGAAAGATTATTGAATCTATTAGTACTTCTTGGCTCAACCCCTCGCAGGGCTTACACCTAAAGCCTATCAACCTAGTCTTCTTCTAGGAGATCCTCCAATGCACAGCATTGGAAATTCCAAATAACAAGAAACAAACATCAAACAAAATATAAATCTCAACTGCCAAAATTTCCGACAAAGGCGGATCAGCCTGTGGCTGACAAACAGCTCTGTTTTATTTTTTGGAAATTGGTTATTGGAAATTGTTTGGAATTTGGAAATTGGTTATTGTAATTTCCAGTGCCATGCACTGGTAATGCCTTATCTCGGGATGAGCTTCCCGCTTAGATGCTTTCAGCGGTTATCTCGTCCAAACTTAGCTACTCGACAATGCTCCTGGCGGAACAGCCGATACACCAGAGGTTTGTTCTTTCCGGTCCTCTCGTACTAGGAAAGAGTTCCCTCAAGCATTCACGCCTACAGCAGATAGAGACCAACCTGTCTCACGCATGTTTTTCACATATTACTATGTGCATTGGACTATAACTTTATCCTATTTTTCAAATAGGATAATCAACATTTAGTCTCTACGGGCGTTAATAGTTCTAATTTTTCTTTTCTTGGAATAATTTAATTCTCTGAAATTGTCAACTAATTGTGCAAGTTTTTCAAAATCATTTTGATTTTTAACTTTTCCTTTTTTGTCCAGAATTTTCAACATCAAATCCGCCTGCTTTCTCTTTAAAATTAGAAAGGGTTTAATTGAAGTGAGAAAAAATTTAAGTTCCTCTGCTTTATTTATCGAATATTCAAGAATTCCATCTTTTCTTTCTCGAAGAATTCCAAATCCGATTTTTGAGCAAAGTTTCTCAAAGTTTTTTCGATCTTGATTAGATTGAAACAACACCACGTAAGGCGCTACCTGAAAACCATACTTGTAAGTATTGTTCGGTTTAAGCCTAACATAGATGCTTCCATCTCCATCAAGAAATCCTGCCAAATAGGCACTAATTGTTGACGAAAAATTTTTACACATAACTTCCCTCGGTATTATCCTAACATATGACAGGTTGTGTCACAAGAGGACTTCACCGATATAAGTTGATTTCTCATATATGATCGCTCATATACGCCGCCGTGTATGATGTCTACTTCCTCGGGTTCAAACTGTAAAATCTCCTTTACCTAAAAGCTAAATGCTAGAAGCTAAAAGTTGCTTTACGGTTTGAACCCAGCTCGCGTACCGCTTTAATTGGCGAACAGCCAAACCCTTGGGACCTTCTCCAGCCCCAGGATGCGATGAGCCGACATCGAGGTGCCAAACCCCTCCGTCGATGTGGACTCTTGGGAGGGATCAGCC
>CAILTR010000064.1 GCA_903837175.1 uncultured bacterium | reverse complement strand
ACCAGCTTTGACGAAAATGCCAAAGAAAAGATTCAAAAAATTCTGTCACGCCAAGGACGCATGCGCCTGGTGATTTCTCGCAATCACAAAAAAGCCACCAAACTAAAAAAGACCCTTGCCCGGGACTTTGCGATCAATCAGAAGAATTTATAAGTAATCAGTTCAATAATAACATCGCGCTTGTCATCCTGAGCGTAGCGACGACACCCTAAAGTGTCGGAGCGAAGTCGAAGGATCTGTGTCCACTAGAATTTTAGAACTCAGATTCTTCGACTGCTTTCGTCCTCCTTGTTGTCGGACTCTCTACGCTCAGAATGACATGCTCTAGCCACTTATTTCCTCGGCAACGTGTCCCAAAGCAGATTAAAGGTTAGTCTTTGAAGATCGGCCAATTCTTTGGATTCAATAATGATGGCCATTTTTTCTTTCCAGGAAGCAACCAGAATTTTATTGTTGTAAATATTCACTTCGGGTGTAAAAGTCATTTCTTCATCTGGGAGAAAACGAAAATCTCGCATTTCCTCTTTGTTATGAGTCATTCTTTCAATCGACATTTCATTTCTCGGTATAATTCCTTTTCCAAAAATTCTTTTTTCTACTCGTCTTTTGTAATATTCTGGAAAAAAGTCCGGCAAACCCTCATGAATAGTCTCAATATTGGCATATCCTAAAATCATGCCATCAGCCTCAAGGGTGTTTTCATAAGCTTCTCGCATCCCTTTTTCACCTTCGAAAAATTGAACCTTGGGTTTGTTAGTGAAAATGTTTTGCAAAGAAATCAGCTGTGGCAAAAGCTCGGAAACTTTTTGTTTCTGCTTTTCAATCTTTTTGGCTTGCTCTTCTTTTTCGCGGTCTAAGTATGTCAGCAAATGTTTTGGCTCCAGCGCATTGAAAAAAGTAGCTGAACCCTTTTTATATTTACTCACTAGCCCCTTTTGCATCAAAACTTCAAAAATATCATAAACTGTCGTGCGGTTAAGCCCCGTTTTTTTGGCAATTTCCTGGGCTTTCCCACTTCCAACTTCAAGCAGCGCCAGATAAACAAGCGATTCTTTTTCGGAGAAATCTAAAGCTGAAAGAAGATTTTTAATCATTTACCCTGTCAAATAAGATTTGAGTCTTTTTTTAAGAAACATCTTACCATAATAAGTTTTTAAATATTTTTTTCTATGAGTAGCATCCTGCTGATTTAAACACGCCTCGTAATAAATAAGCTCCAATGGCCGCCTCTCTTTTGTGCATGAAACTTTCCCTTTTAAATGAGACTCAAATCTTAATTTTAAATCTTTCGTATAACCCGTATAGTTATTGCCATCTTTTTTACTTTTCAAAACATACACATAATACATAACCAAAAAGATTTAAAATTATTTGACAGGGTAAATACCAATTAAATTATATCTCCCACGGATAAAAATATTCTTTGCCTTTTTTCTCGCCCTCCAAAGCAACAACTGCAAAATTTTTCAAATGATATTTTTCACAAAAGAAAGTCATCGCCGTCTTCCGAAAATTGCCGAAATTGCTTTTAACTTCAATTGGCAACAACTCTGCTTTTTTTTGTAAAATAAAATCAATTTCATTTTGATTTTTGTTGCGCCAAAAATTAACATTGTCTTGTCCAAACTTTTTGACCAGCTCTGCGAAAACACTAGTTTCAAGGACACTTCCCTGATCAGTCTTTTGCAGTTTTTTTGTTTGCAACATTTGGAGCAATCCCGTGTCATAAAAAAACAATTTCGGAGATTTAATGACTTCCACCATTGCATTTGAACTAAAAGGGGCAACCAATTTAATCACATAGGTATTCTCCAGCAAAAAAAGATAGTTTTCCACTGTTTGAACGGCAATTTTGCATTTCCTGGAAAGCTCCGCCACATTGACAAGCTGCCCACTTTGCGAAGCCAAGACTTTCAAAAAATCATTGAATTTCTTGATATTTTTAATATGAGCCAAATCGCGAATATCTTTTTTGATATATGTATCAATAATTTGTTGCAAATATTTTTCTTTTTTTTCAATAGAATTTTCCAAAACAATTTTAGGATAACCGCCAAAGGACATATATTCCAGATACAACTCCTTGATTTTGGTCAAGTGAATGCCATCCAATTTTCCCTTCAAATTGATTGAAATATTTTTAAAACGCAAAAATTCCGCAAAGGATAAATTGAAAATTTCAAAATCAACTGTCCGCCCCACCAAGGAATCGGAAAATTTTGATTTAATATTAAAACTCGAGGAGCCCGAGACAATAAGTTGGATATAGGAATGGTGATCAATCAGCAGTTTCATCAAGGAAGATGGGTTTTCCAAATATTGAATTTCATCAATAAAAAGATAAAGTCGCTCTTTGCTATTTTTGATTTTTTCCAAGTCGAAACCCTCGGCTTGCAGGAAAATCAAAAGTGAATCCACTCCTTCATTCAATAAATCAACAAAACGAGAGTCTTCAAGATCAAGGAATTTGGTCAACTTTTTCCTGTCTTGGAGAAGTTTTTCCAAATAAAACAAGATATGACTTTTGCCAACCTGCCGAGCACCATGAAGCACGATGATATTTTCGCTATCCAAATATTTTTCTATTTCCTCACTAAAATCCCTTTTAAATAGTTTTTCGTTCATATTCAGACTATTTTTATATAATTATACTTGTATTTTATAATATTATAGAATACAAGTCAAGTTATATTCTAGCGTACTTATTTTTCGCATTATGCCGAGAATAAAAACCCACTTTCTTGAAAATTTACAGAGAAAGTTCTGTCTAAAATCAATTTCTCATCTCATTGTTGTGGAAAATCTTTCGACATCTTTATCCTATCACTGGAGCCATAATTTGTCAATATTTTGACTTTAAAATATATCATGCTCCACATAATTTGACGCTTTGGTGTAAGCTTTGATGTTGAGATGGAAATATAAGTGTACATTAAAAAATAAAGTCACGAAAAAACCATTACACCCAAAGGTGATAAGATAGTTTTTAAAAATCTATGGCAATGGCAAAGTTGTTAAATTTTAATTAAATTTTATAATCATAAAATTATGAAAAAAACATGGGCAATAGTTATAGTGATAGTCGTTGTGCTTATTGGTGCTTATTTATTTATAAACACCAGCAAAAATAAATCGCAAGTTGTAAGAATTGGTATAAGTCAAATTACTTCTCATCCTGGTCTTGATAGCGTAAAAAGGGGTATTTACAGTGGTCTTGCCAGAGCAGGATATGTCGAAGGAAAGAATGTTGTTTTCGATTTTCAAAATGCTCAAGGTGATATGAATATAAATCAATCCATAGCTCAGAAATTTGCAAATGGAGATTATGATCTAATTATCCCTCTCAGCACACCATCAACACAGGCCATTGCGAACCTTATAAAAGAAAGACCTATTGTGTTCGGTGCAGTAACTGACCCAGTCTCTGCTGGTCTAATGAAATCAAAAGAAAAACCGGGTGGCAATATAACTGGAACAAGTGACATAACGCTGATCAAACAGCAATTAGAGCTTCTTAAAACAATAAAACCGGATGTTAGAAAGGTTGGTATCGTTTATAACCCAGGGGAATCCAACACTCAATATGGACTTGACCAAGCAAAACAATACGGTGAAGCAATGGGTTTGGAGTTCATTATTGCTCCAGCAAATAACAGCAACGAAATATTAAGCGCGGCCCGATCTATTGCCGATAAGGTAGATGCTTTTTATATGACAACTGATAACACTGTTTTAGCAGGTCAAAACGCTTTAATCAAAATTGCTATTGAATTCAAAAAGCCTCTAATTTCACTTGATCAATCCGGTGTAGAAAATGGTGCACTTGCAACACTAGGTACAAATTATGAAAAAGTTGGCGAGAGAACAGCAGAAATTGCCGTTCGCGTCTTGAAGGGCGAGAAACCAGGTGTTATTCCTGTTCTCGGAGTAACAGATGCAGATACATTCATTAATACTACAACTGCACAAAAAATAGGATTGACTTTTTCACAAAACCTTATTAATCAAGCAAGGCAAGTTTACAAATAAAACGGTACCGATACCCCAACCAGATAACAAGATACGCTTTATTGATATTAGGAACTTTTTATGGTGGATATATTTTTTACCTCAGCTGAACTTGGCTTGATGTACGCATTAGTAGTGCTTGGTGTTTTTCTGACATTCCGCATATTAAATTTTCCAGATCTAACGATTGATGGCAGTTTTGTAACTGGTGCGGCAGCAACAGCTATCGCAATAACAAGTGGCATTCCTGGCTTGATTGCAGTTTTCATTGGATTTGTGGCTGGGTTTTTATGTGGGAGCTTAACCGTTTTTTTACACACCAAACTAGGTATCGTAAAAATTCTTGCAGGGATTTTGTCACTAAGTATGCTATACACTATCAATCTACGGGTAATGAAAGGCTCGAATGTTTCCCTTTTAAATCGAGAAAATATAATCGATTTATTTAAAACCCCCACTAACCATATATATGTCGTTCTTCTGTTGCTGACGATTGTATTAATGGTAAAGTTTTTTATTGATTGGTTTTTACAGACAGAGTTTGGGCTTCAACTTAGAGCAACTGGGGCCAGCGAAACCACAGCACAATCCTTTGCAATAAATACTAAAATTACAAAATTTTTTGGAGTAGGTATAAGTAATGGTCTTGTTGGAATTGCAGGAGGACTTATCGCTCAATATCAAGGTTTTGCAGATATAAACATGGGGATAGGAACTATTGTTTTGGGACTTGCTGCTCTGATACTTGGTGAGGCGTTGGTTTCAAGCAATAAAATACAGATAATCACTGCAGCTGTAATTATTGGTGCAATTTTATATCAGCTAATTATTAATCTTGCTTTACGTATGGGTCTTGCCGGAACAGATTTAAAATTTGTTACTGCGCTTATCGTTGTTATTGCATTAGTAGTCAGAAGTAATAAAAAATATTTAGCTTATGACAAATGACTTTCTAACAATTCGTAGCCTTAGAAAAGTTTACAATCCAGATACAGCGGGAGAAGTTGTTGCGCTTAGCGATCTTTCTTTTTCCGTCACTAAGGGAGAATTTATAACAATAGTCGGAGGCAATGCCACAGGAAAAACAACCCTCTTTAACGTTATTGCCGGTTCAATTTTGCCAACCTCTGGTGATGTTCTTTTGGAAGGAACATCTATTTTGAAGAATCCTGAATTTAAGAGATCGTGCGTTATCTCACGAGTGCAACAAAATCCCAATGACAGTGTAATAGTTTCTATGACGCTTGCAGAAAATTTAGCAATAGCGACATTGAAAAATAAAAATGCGCGATTAGGTAACGGAGTAAAAAAAGAATGGAGAGAAGAATTTGTGGCATTATTGAAACCGCTTGGCCTGGGGTTGGAAAAAAGATTAGACGACAGAGTTGATTTGCTATCCGGCGGACAAAAGCAGCTAATTGCAATTCTGATGGCAACAATAACAAAACCAAAACTTCTCTTGCTCGATGAGCATACTGCCGCACTCGATTCAAAAATAAGCAAAAAGATTTTGGAAATAACCAATCAAATAGTTAAAGAAAGTGGCGTAACAACATTAATGATTACTCACAATATTCACCATGCTATTGAATATGGCGATCGTTTAATTTTGTTGGACAAAGGGAGGATTGGCTTTGAAGCAGGCGGGCTTAAAAAACAACTGCTTAATGTTGTTGATGTTATTGAAAAATTGGAAGATTAAAAGCGAGGAAAAAATGAAAGGGAGCTGTAGTTATTTAGACACATGATTCGCAGCCAATGCAAGCTAATTTTGGTGGAAGCTTAAACGTGTCTCACCTCTCTTTATCCCCTCTTTTATTTTTCAATCAAAAGACTATACTAAGAGTATAAATAAATAATTTTCCAAAACCTATGTCTGAACAATTTAATTTTGAAAAGCCGGGAATTAAAATTCCAAATCCACATTCTTTTGAACTTTCAGAGGAAGAAAGAATGGAAAAATACCAAAAAATTGCTGAGGGGTTAGAAAAAATTAAAGCAGAAACTTTGGAAGACTTTTCAAATAAATACAATGCCCTAATAGACTTTTTTGATTGGCTAAATTTAATTTTACCAGAAAATAAATCTTTGCAAGAAAAGGACCGTATCGTTGAAAGTGCGCAGTGTTTTGCTGATTGCATTGTTGGTTTTGATCCTTTAAAAGCTGATGATGATAGGTATTTTTCTGAGTGGGATGAAGATCAAAGGCTTTGGCACGCAGCAGTTGAAAGTGCCATTAAAGAAGGGCTTCCAAAAATAATCAATGAGGTTGGCCAGAATCCCGAAATTGAATTGAAAATTGAACTTGACCAGCTCATCAGCCAAGATCACAAGTTCTTTAATGATTTTGCTTTGTTCATCGCTTGTAAACAAACAATATGGCCTGGTGACAAAAGAGAAAAAGTTCCAGTTGAGCAATAGTTTTCCAGCCTAATCACAAAAAAACAGAACTTTCCAAAGTCCTGTTTTTTTATATTTGCCAAAATATTTTTTCAACAATTTAGCAATATCATACGGAATCAACTTAATCAGTAGCAGAAAGACGTTGGAGGCTCGACCTCCATTAGGGAGGTCGAGCCTCCTTAAAACTAACAAAAGCTATAAGCTAAGAAGTTTACCCCGTGGCAAATGCCACTGGGGCTAAAACCTAGTTACACAACTCTTTCCACTTCCTCCAGCGTAGTTTCTCCTTCCAATACTTTGAGCATGCCGTCTTGCTCCATTGTGAGCATGCCGTTTTCGACGGCTTTGTCACGGATTTGAGAAGCTGAAGCGCCGGCGATTATGAGTTCTTCAATTTCACGATCAACCACTAAAACTTCACTCAGCGTCGTGCGTCCTTTATAGCCAAGTTGTTTGCAATGTTCACAACCCTTGGGCTCAAAAATAAAATCTGGCGGCAGGACGGTTACTTCGGCTTTAGACGAAATGCCGGCTAAAACTTTTTCGAGGTTGCTTTTTTCGGCGGGCGTCGTTGGGCGCTTTGCTTTGCAGTCGCAAAGTTTACGCACGAGGCGTTGCGCCATGAGCGCGTTAAGGGCTGTCGCCATATCGTCGCTTCGTACGTTCATATTGACTAAGCGCGAGATTGAACCGGCGGCGTCGTTGGTGTGCAAGGTTGAAAGAATACTGTGCCCCGTCAGCGCCGCCTGAATAGCGACGTTAGCCGTTTCTTCGTCGCGAATTTCCCCAATCATCATAATGTCAGGATTTTGACGCAGAAGCGATCGCAAGGCCGTCCCAAAAGTATAACCCTCCTTCTCGTTAACGGGCGTTTGCAAAATTCCTTCGAGCTGATATTCAATCGGATCTTCGACGCTGATAATTTTTACTTCTGGCTTATTTAAGATTTTTAAAATGCTATACAAAGTCGTCGTTTTTCCCGAGCCAGTTGGACCAGTATTAAGGAAAACGCCGTGCGGTTTTTTGGTTTCTTTTAAAATCTTAGCTAAATTTTGCTCGCGGATCCCTAACTTATTCAGATCGAGTTCCACGGAGGATTTATTTAAAACTCGCATTACTACGGTTTCGCCATAGCCACCGAGAATAACCGAAACGCGCACGTCGATTTTTGTTTCCGTAATATTTTCAAAAGGTTCTGCTAGGGCAAGCGAGAAACGTCCGTCTACGACGCCACCGCGCACTTCGCTGGCAAAGCCGCTCAAGAATTTTATCTCGCCTAAAATACTAGGATATTCAGTTAGGGGCACTTCGGTAATCGTTTGCAAAATCCCGTCAATGCGAAAACGAATTTTAACCTCTTTTTCTTCTGGTTCCAGATGAATATCGCCTACTTCTAGCAGGAGACTGCTGGCAAAAATATATCTGGCCACATCTTTTGGGTTACTAGCTTTAATTAAATTTCCCAGCGTTTCGATAGAGGTCATGTTTTTTAAAACCAAATCTAAATCTTCGCGGGTTAAATTAACTGCGCGCGAAAGCGAAGATTCCATTAGTTTTTCATAAATATCTTCCAAAAATTCTGTCTGACCGGTGGCGCGCCAAACTTCTTCCATCGAAGTCAGGCCACTTAAGGCTTTAATAATTCCGTCTTGGGTCATCGTAATCATGCCATCTTCTAAAGCAGCTTGGGTAATTTCGCGCTCACTACCCATTTCTAAAATTAGTTTTTCAATTTCTTCGTTAATCGTTAGCACTTCGAAAATTCCCATGCGACCACTGAAACCAAGGTGATGACATTGGTCACAACCAACTGGGCGATACAGCACGCTGACTTCTTTCGGAATTTCAATTTTGGCTTTTGGCGAAATAATAGCCAGAATTTTTTTAATCGAGCTAATGGTTTCTTTAGCTGGTTCATAACTTTCGCGACAATGCACGCAAAGTTTTCGCACGAGGCGTTGGGCGATAAAAGCGTTCATCGAAGGCGCGATTAAATTTGGCTTGACGCCAAGCTCAATAAAACGTGGGATCGAAGCCGGCGCAGAATTAGTGTGCAAAGTCGAAAGGACGAGATGACCAGTTAGCGCAGCGTTAATCGCAATATCCGAAGTTTCTTCGTCGCGAATTTCGCCGACTAAAATCACGTCTGGATCTTGACGGACGATAGCGCGCAAACCTTCCGCAAAAGTATAACTGCGATCTTTAGCTACTTGCGTTTGGGAAATATTTTTAATTTCGTATTCAATTGGATCTTCAATCGTAATTATTTTAATGCCCGGCGTATTTAATTTATTAACTAAAGCGTAAAGCGTCGTCGTTTTTCCAGAGCCAGTTGGGCCAGTCGTTAAAATCATGCCATGCGGTTTAGCTAATTCTTTTTGGACGCGTTCGTAAGCTAGGCCTTGTAAACCCAAATCCTCAACTGAAAGCAAAGTGTCGGATTGACTTAAAAGACGCATGACGACTGATTCGCCGTAATTACCCGGAATAATATTCGTGCGGATATTAATTTTTCCGCTGGCCGTTTCGATGGCAAAATGGCCGTCTTGAGAAATATCGCGGATATTTATTTTCATTTTACTCATCATCTTAAGGCGCGACAAAATAAAACGATAAACTTCCGTCGGAAAATTACCGATGTCTTGCAAGATACCATCGATGCGGAAACGCATGCGGACTTCTTGCTCTTGGGGTTCGAAATGAATATCACTGGCTTTCATTTTCACCGCGCCAGCCATGATGATTGAGATAACCTGGGTGGTTGGAATTTCTTTGATGCGTTTTTTTAAATCCAGCAGGCTTCCGAACTCTTCTTCAAATTTTTCGAGGTCGCTTCCGCTCAGCGAAACCTGCATCGCTTCGAGGTTTTCTAGCAGTGGGACGTCTCGATATCTTTTCCAAATTCTCGCCAAGGCAGTTTGGGAAATAACATACAAAGTTACACTCCAGCCATTTTCGTTTTTTAACTTTTCGAGATATAAAAGCGTATCCTCATTGGTTGGGTCAACGATCCCGATTTTAACTTCTTTGCCAGTTTTTTGGAAGACGGTTATTTTATAACGTCGACAAACTTCTTCAGTCAGAATACTTAAATTTTCCGCGCCGACTGGAAAAATATTTAAATCGATATAAGAAATATTATAAAGGTTGGCTATTTGAGCAGCTTGCTCTTCCTCGGATTGACCGCGCATTTTTTTTAGCACTCTGCCCGTCTGGACTTCTTTAATAGCACTGCTACTGTTTTTTTTATTGAGAATTTTAACCATAAGAAAAATTTATTTTTTGTTTTTAAAATGAAGCTAACTATAAAGTTTTTGTATCTTTATTTTACTCCAAGCAGGTTAAATGTGCAAAAAATCATTTAAACATTTTAACATACCAACATGCAAGCATAACAAAAAAACGCTGAGACTAATCTTCAGCGTTTAACTAAGAACTTTTTATGCTTCCTTGCTCGCAAGTAAGGTGCGGATTTTTTCGACGACTAGAATGCCGGCTTCATTGGTGTCGTCGGCGTGGCGGAGAAATTCGCAGGTGTCACCGAGACATTTGCCTTCGAAGAGTTGGGCGATTTCTTTCATTTGTTCATTGCTACCGCCCTTAATCACGCCGCGCACTTGACCAACAACTTCGCCATATAAAACTAGAAACATTTTTCCGGCTGAATAATTTTCTTTAATTTTATCTAAAATAAAAGGAATGTCTTGGGGGTTACTTCGGCTTTGGACAAAATCTTCAAGATAAACTGGCGCCCAAACGAGTTCAAGGTCACTTTCCCATTGCAAGCGCGCCATCACGCGTCCCCAAAGTTTAAGTAAATGCAAAGGCTGAGTTTTATAGAGATAGCGAATAATTTTTTGTTGCTCGGCGCCTTTCGTCATCAGCAGCGCCGCAACTTGCAAAGCTTTCGGCGTGGTATTTTTCTTTTGAAAACTATTCGTTTCATCAATCAGCCCCGCCAGTAAACACTGTGCAATCTTTTCATCGACATTTTTTTCCTCAATTTTCAATAGGGCTTGCGCTAAAATTTCGCAAGTGCAGGAAGCTTTTATATCGACTAAATTAATTTGGCCAAATTGATCATTTTCCGTGTGATGATCGAGATTAACGACAGGCACTTCGTAAAAAATATCCGGATTTTCTTCGTAAACTTTGCCAATAGCTTCTTTATCTGGGCAAGCCACGGTAATAACTAGGTCGTATTTAAATTTAGCTGGAATAAAAGAAAAATCCCGCGGATCAATCGAGCCTTTTTCGGGGGTAATAAAAATGCGAAGCTCATCTTCCACGCGCTCGGTTTTGACATTTGTAATCTTGTTGAATTTGGTGTTAAAGGCCAACACAAAATCGCGCGCGCCAGCCAGGCTCTCGATCATGTTTTCTGGTTTTTCTAAAAAAGCAAAGCGCTCCAGCGCTGGATTTGCTTGGGCTATTACCACGGTCGCTTCGATATTTTTCTTTTTTAGAAAAAAATAAATTGCCCAAGCCGAGGCGAGCGCGTCGCCCGTCGCTTTTTCCGGCGTAAAAATCAGCACATTTTTAGCGCCCTCGATTACGTTTTTAAATTGTTCAGTGGCATCAAGACTCATGTTAGATAATGCATAATACCAAATCAAATAAATTACTGTTAGTTTCAAGGAGGCTCGACCTCCATAATGGAGGTCGAGCCTCCAACGTCTTTCTACCACTAATTAAGTTGATTCAGTATAAAGTATTTTGTATAATGTATAATGTAGGATGTATGCATGTTCTATGTTCTATGTTTTATGTTCCATGTTCTATGTTCTATGTTCTATGTTCCATCTTCTCTTTCCAAAGTTCTTTAGCTTAGCAACCTTTCGAACCTATGTCAATAATTACTTGACAAACAAGCCCTTTTTTGTCATTGCAAATTCATATTGTGACATAAAAAAATTCCACCAAGGATGGTCCTTGGTGGAATTTTATTCTACCCTCTGCGTTACGCACGTTAAAAACTTTACGAATTTTATACTCTTTCTCACTTAGTGAACTTGGCCTAATTAATAAAAACCAGTGGTTAATTCTTGAGGCAGCGAACCGTAATGCCGTTCGCCTTGGAATTGAGGAACCGATAGACCGTGGAGAATCCAGAACCGAGGGTCCGATGCCACGCAGTCGACCCATCCTGAGCGAACGAAGACCAAAAGTTGACGTACGAGGTGAGATTGGAGAACGTGCCATCCGTGGCGCGGAAGCCGGCTAGCGGAAAATTAAGTCCAGAGGAGCCACCAGTTTTCAGGGCGGTTCCAGCTGCGTCGCAGTCCCAGCCGCCAGCTCGACTTGCCACGCAAGAGTTAGCGCCTGTCTTTAAATAATTTTCAAGGGTATATTGCTCCGTATCCGTTGGAATATGCCAACCACTCGGACAAATACCTTGTGAGCCTTCAACAACAGCATAGCCCATTGCCTCATCCCACTGATAAAGTCCGCCATAAGTTGTGCAATTAGATTCTGTGTCTGCATAACAATATTTTTCAATGGTAGAGTTATTGGTTTGGTTTAATGCGCCTGCAATTCTAGTACCGACGTTAAGATTTTTGGTCATCCAGCACTGGGTGCCAACAATTGCTGTATTATAAGTAATACCGCTATACAGGCAACTATTTCCACAGACTAAATTAACTCCACAATCACCCTTCATGGAAATTGACTTACCGGAAAAGGTCGCAACAGCTTTATCATGTTTAAGAATGGACGGATCTAAAGCCAGCGGAAAACTTGCCGCTGGCATCGAAAAAGAAACTGAAAGGAGCTTGAACTGTACCCCAAAAAGTAGACACGAAAGTGTCTACTTTTTGTTATCTGCTAGAATGTAATTAATTAACAAACAACTACATGGAGAAAAAAATGTTCACAAAAGAGGAAATCAAGGAGTTATTAAGTAATGAGAATGTT
>CAILTR010000063.1 GCA_903837175.1 uncultured bacterium | reverse complement strand
GATATCTGTAAAGTATTTTACGACAGAATATTATAGCTCAAATAAAGCATAAAATAGCTATTAAAAATTAAAATAGTATAGCAACCTTTGACGATTTGCCAAAAACGTAGTATTATGACTCGTTATAGTTCATTGATATTTTATTTCGGTTTTGATATCTCCGTTGTTTCTGTGCATCGGCCGATCACAGAAACAATCAAATAAAAAAACGGAGAATATCATGACAAACGACAGAATCGCAGTATACGCTCAGCTTGCTAATCTGATTGGCAACACCCCTCTGGTTCGCTACAACCTTCTCCCAAACGGCAACACGCTGTTTGTGAAAGAGGAATGTCGCAACCCTTGGGCTTATAATCACTACGTGCGAGTCTATTTCGCACTGTTCCGCCACTTTGAAGAGGCGGGAGTGATTGTCCCAGGGCAGCGAGTGTACGATTTCACAAGTGGTTCAGCCGGGATTGCAATGGCAGCCATTGCATCTTTGTTGGGATACCCATGTGAAGTTGGCATGCCAGCTGGCGGCGAAAAGGCTCGCGAAGACGCGATCCTGCAGTGGCTTCCTAGTAGGGAATGCCTGCACCTCACAAATGCTAAGACATATGTCGATGGAGCCGACTGGTTCAGCTCTCGTTTGAGAGCGAAGAATCGGGACTTGTTTTTCTTTAATCATTCAATGTTCTTTGAGAACGGAGTGGTGAAGATCAACGAGACGGTGATGTCGGCGATGGCGACAGTGGCGGATGAGGTTTTCGCAGAGCTGGGTGGTGTTGGTACTGACACTTTCGTAGCTGTATCAGGAAATGGAACGACCCAACTCGGATATGGGCGACGACTCAAGGAGTTGTCCCAGAAAACGAGAATGGTCGGTCTGGAGTGTTTCGAGAGTTCTCACACTTTCGAAAAGCTCTATCCTGGTCGCGCTGAGGCGATGTATGGGGTTTCGCCAGAGATGCGGAAGCAATTTCCGCGTCATGGTCTTCCTGGTACATCGTTTCCTGTGCACTTTGCTTTACCGGCGTTAGAAGCTTCAGTGCCACTTCTCGCAGAGGAGAAGTTGGTCTGGTGGTGGAAAACAATCGGTGCATATGAAGCATTGACGGGACGATCTGTTCCTGCGGACGCTATTTTCTGGGATAGGGATATTCCAGATGAGCTCCAAGGGTATGGTCGAACAACTCGCGCAAGCTATGCGGTGGCAAAAGCTCTAGCAGAAGAAACTGCAGGGCAAAGCTATCTCATAGTGGCATACGATTTGGCGGACCGGTACGACTCGCCGACGGGGCGATGAGCAAGACTCGGACGGGAACACTTCACCCGTTGGCAGCAGAATCATTGAAAAATGGAAAAGAAGGAGACCTGCACCGAACAGGTCGCAACGAGTCTGAAAGTCTCGAAAAAACTTTTACCAACTGCCGATAGAATGGTTCTCATCTATCGGCTCAATCCTCAGGAATATATTTTTTTTAAATGTATTTCTAAGGGATGAAAAAAGTTCATTACAATAAAAAAAACGGAGACTATTATGACACAGTTAGAGAATAAAATAGCACAAGAGCTTACTTTTGAAGAAGTTAAAAGGTGCGCGGATAGCTACATTCCTGATGCTAAAAAGTTGGGAAAAGATGGAGATGGATGGAGCTATGGAGGAGACTTTCCTGAAGGCAGAAAAGATGTTTGTGTCGCGAAAAGTTTGTATTGGGATAGTTCCAATAATGAATACCACACACTTGTCCTTATTTGGAAGGATGGGAATGGCGCGATTCAACATTGTGAGATTGATTGTTCTTCAAATGGTGGTGTCGTTTACGCTGAGAGTATTAAAGCTCTTGGAAATGAGATTACGGTCTCATATGTAAAAGACGGAAATTACCCTTGTAGGGCACCCCGTCAAGACAAGATAAAAACAATCAAGATTTGATTAACTGGCTGACTTGGAAATCTTTCTGAGTCAGCCCAATTATTAGGAATATATATTTAATGTATTTCTAAAGATTGAAAAAGTTCATTTAAAAAATTATTGGAGAATATTATGAAAAAAGTATTAGTTTTGGGTGGGAGTAGTGATATTGGAAGCGCAATCGTGATAGCTTTAGCCCTGGCTAAATATGAGGTTGTGTGGACATATTGCAACACCACTCGTCAGGAAAATCCTGGCAAAGGAATTTTCTGTGACCTGCGAGATATGGAGCAGGTGAAAAACTTGCTTGCTGGAATGAAGGATATCGATTTAATGGTAACAGCCGCAATGCCGTTTATGCCATTTGATAATCTTGATTTCGAGGGGTATCTTGCAATCCGTCCTTTTTTGGACGCACATGTCTACGCCATTACATCTGCAAAGACAGTAATGGCTAGGGGCGGAAGAGTCATCAATATGCTTGGACAAAGTGTCGAGCATGGATTCTCCGGTTGTGCTTTCAATGCGGGGGCGTTCGCGTTCTTGCATAATCTTGGAAAGAGTATTAATTCCAAGGAGGGACGGGAAGGCAGACTTTCAGTGTGTGACTTCCTTTTAGGTCCAGTGGAAACACGGATTTGGAATGGACATCCAGAAGAGAAGGCAGATTTTCTTGCGAAAGCAGGCAAGTTTATTTCTCCTCAGGAAGTTGCAAAAACCGTGCTCGAATATGCGCGCATGCAAATTCTTCCAGGCGAATGCATTCTCAATGCGTATCACTGAGGGACGAATTCCGGACGGGACCACTTCACCCGTTGACGACAGAATCATTGAAAAATGGAAATGAAGAAGATCTGACCCGAAGCGGATCGAAACGAGTCTGAAAGTCTCGAAAAAACTTTTACCAACTGCCGATAGAATGGTTTTCTATCGGCTCAATCCTTAGGAATATATTTTTTTAAATGTATTTCTAAGGGATGAAAAAAGTTCATTACAATAAAAATAATCAAAGGAGATAAAAATGCAGATAGTTAAAAAAGTGTTAATTGTAATCACCGTGTTATTGCTAACCGTAATTACACTTGTAATTGATTATATTGGCTACATATTGAAAAATGTAATCAATATAGTTGGGTTGTTGGTTGGGTTTACAGCAAGACTTCTAATTTTGCCAGGGTTGATGTGGCTAAGTAGCGCTAGAGTAAAAAAATTCAACTTTGAAGAAATCTGGAAAGTAGTTGCAGATGCCCCAATCGATTTTAACAAATTAATGGCGGCTTACAGAAATTTTTTAAACAGAATAAAACTGGAGATCAAAAATGCTGCATAGGGAGGCAAGCATCATTCATTTTTGATTCACTGCCACAGCGCAAGTGGAAAATCTTTTCCCTTGCGCTTTTTTCATACCCAGTTTTAGCATTGCAAATTAGGTCATATGGGCTTGGTTGCAATGCAACTAATAGAAAGTGTCTAAATTTTAAGCATACTCAACTATATTCAAAATGTAATTTGAGTATAGTCAATTGAGTATAGTCAATTATTACTAAAATCTTAATGCAGCACTAATTTAGTTAAGTTGGTGTAAAACAATAAAATCACCTTGCGGTGATTTTATTGAAGAATTAATTATTTTTTTGAAAAGAGGATAGTGGAGATTTGAAAAGCTTTCTTTGTATAAGTTATACCAACTTAACTTAATTCATTTCACCTTGTAAGGGACTAAGTCCCCTATTGGGGACTTAGTCCCTTTGCGCGAAGTAGCACTAATTTAGTTAATTCAGTATTAGCCTTGCAAATCCTCCCTAACCCTCCTTTTCTAAAGGAGGGGAAAAATCGTTGGATATTGAGTTTTCTTACTATCTCCTAAAAAGCTAAAGCCTGAGAAGCTAAAAAGCTATTTTAAAAGTGGCAGCAAACTTTCCCCATTCATATCCTCAGCTTTTTGGATACCCATGATTTCAAGAATGGTTGGCGCAACATCGCTGAGCAGACCACCAACTTCGTTTTGTTGGCGAGTGATCTCT
>CAILTR010000062.1 GCA_903837175.1 uncultured bacterium | reverse complement strand
TTTTCACCCTTGATAGCTGCAAGGGCTACTTGGGCTTTTTCTTGAGCGCTAAAGGTTTTGTGTATTTTGGTCATAAATTTGAGTTAATATTTCCCTCTAAGTTTAACATATTTCGTGTGCAGATTCCTGGGACCATTATAGTTTAATGATAGTGGCTTCTTTAATCGCCATTTTTTCTTCTTCAGTGAGGGTATATTTTTCAGAAACGCCTTTAGTAACAGGTTTTGAATAAATTCTAGTGCCTTCTCTGGTGTGTAAGGAGGAAATTACGATTCCTGAATCTTTTCCGTCTAAGAGCGCTAGAGCGAAGCTCTGATCCCCGCCGATATCTCGAAAAGGATTGAATCTAATAATGCCAACCTTATGAACACTGCGCAGCGCTAAAGCGTGAATTCGGTTTGAAATTTCAAATAATTCCTGAATTTCCTTATCAAGGGTGATTAAATCTTTGCCGTGGCCCAGTAAAACTGATTCAAGGTCAACTGCTTCTTTACCAGCAAAGAAAATCTTTAAGTTACGTTTGATTTTGCTAAGCTTGAAAGCAACAATAATAGCCAAAAGAAGCCCCGAAAAGCCAAAAATAGCGCTAATAAGAGAAATTATCAGCAATGTTTGCGATGATTGGATCATAAAAACAATTTAAATCAGGATACACAAGGCATCGTAGCATTATATTTGCCTTATGTAAAGAAAAAAGCTGTGCTAAGCAGTGCAATGGATAATAACAAAATTTAGGAGCTTTTCATGGATGCAGGATGCTTTTTGAAAAGTATAATTTTGGCGGAGGGCACAGGATTTGAACCTGCGAAGAGATTTCTCCCTTACCACATTTCGAGTGTGGCGCATTCAACCGGGCTCTGCCAACCCTCCGTGAAACAATAATCAATAGGCAAAAAACAATAAACAATAAGTAAAATACAATAAAAATAACAAATGATTATATTTTAACAATTTAACAATATAGCAATTTAGCAATATAGTAAACTATCTTTGTCATTTTCCTGTTTTTGTTGTAAAATGAAACTAAGAGATAAAAATAAAATTTACAATAATGATAGAAACAATAGCTTCGGTTGGAAAGTTTTTAGATCCGTTGGCAATTATTGCTCAATTGGGAATTGGCAAGGGTTGTAGGGTGGCTGATTTTGGATGTGGCCCTGGTTATTTTACTTTTCCTTTAGCGCAGGCAGTGGGTCACGATGGCATAGTTTATTCTTTTGATATTTTACCACAAGCTCTAGAAACAGTAGCAAGTAAAGCGAAGTTTTCTGGAATCAATAATATCATTACGAAACGAGCCAACTTAGAAAAAGTCAGGGGAACAAAATTAGAGGATAGTTCAGTAGACTGGGTTATTCTAAAGGATATTCTTTTTCAGAATCAGGAAAAACAAATAATGATTGAGGAAGCAGCTCGCGTGCTGAAACCGGGCGGAAGAATAATAGTAATTGAGTGGAGCGCTAAAGATTTAACTATTGGGCCGGCTTTGGGGGTTAGAATTGCCATTGATAAGCTTAGAGAAATGTTTACGGCTGAAAATTTTTCCATTGAAAAAGAAATTGAAGCGGGAGATTTTCACAATGCCTTTATCGCGGTAAAAAAATAAATGAAAAATATTAAAAAAACAATTTTGCTTTGGCTAAAAAATAAAAAAAGCGCATTATTGGCACTTTTAGTTATTTTGGCGGTGCCTATTTTTTCTGGTTGCGGAGCCCAGTCTAATGGTTACGCGGTAAAACTTGAAATTTGGGGGATGTTAGATGAATCAGTGGTTTATAATGATGTGATTACTAAATATAAGGAGCTAAATCCTTATGCGGTTGATATAAAATATCGAAAATTTAGTCCAGACACTTATAAACAAGAACTAATTGATGGCCTGGCTTCTGGGCAAGGGCCAGATATTTTCTTAATAAACAATTCCTGGCTACCTTCTTTTGAAAATAAAATAGAGCCGGCGCCAAGCGTGCTTATTGGTGAGCAAGAACTGGCAGCGAATTTTCCAGATGTCGTTTCTGTTGATTTCACAGATCAGCAGAAAATTTATGCGGTCCCCTTGAGCGTAGATTCTCTCCAGCTTTATTATAATAAGGATATTTTTAACGCGGCTGGCATGACTACTCCGCCAAAAAATTGGCAGGAGTTTAGCGATGATGTGCAGAAATTAACAAGAATTGACGCTACGGGAAATATTATTAAAGCTGGGGTAGCGATGGGTACAACTCAAAACGTCAGTCGTTTCTCGGATATTTTTACGATGTTGATGATTCAAAATGGAGTGCAATTGCCCGCTGGAAAAGGGGAAGCTTCTAAAATAGATCAAGGGGTTGTTGGTCAGGACGGAAATATTATTCAAGCTGGAGAACAAGCCTTGGGTTATTATACTCAATTTGCAAAGACTAGTACTGGTTCAAATATTCCAAACCCTTTCTATAGCTGGAATAGTCGTCAGATTAATTCAGTGGACGCTTTTGCTAGTGGCAATGTGGCGATGATGTTGGGCTATTCTTGGCAAGGAAAAGACCTTAAAAATAAAAATCCTAAATTAAACTTTGCGGTGGCGCCTATTCCACAAGTTGACGCTAGCAAGCCAGCTACAATCGCTGGGTATTGGGGTTATGCGGTGTCAAAGAATAAAGTTAGCACGACTACTAATCAACAAGGGGTCGCTGTAGCGCCAGTGGCAAATGAAGTCCGCACGCATGAAGCTTGGCAATTTTTAAAATTTTTGACTTTAAAAAATTCCGGAAAAATAACCCTTGTTAATGCAATCACAAAGGGCAGTAAAGATTTTCCAGTCAGTTATGATCCAGCGTTAGAATACCTGAAAAAGACTAGGCAGTCAGCCGCTCGGCGCGATTTAATTGAACTGCAGAAAACAGACGTTGAACTCGGGGTTTTTGCGGCCGGAAACTTAATTGCAAGAAGTTGGTATCGCGTAGATCCGGAAAATATTGAAAAAATATTTGCTGAAGGGATTGACGCAGTCATTAGCGGTAGTTCTTCTTTGCATCAAGTGATGTTACTAATGAACAATCGGTTGAATATTTTAATGCAGGTGAAAAGGTAATAAATGAAAATTAAAATTTTATGATGAAGATTTTTAAAAAATACATTTTTTTTGTAACGGCTATTTTCTTAGTTGGGTTGTTTTTCCCGATTCATAATTTATTTGCTGCTCCTGATTCCTGTGCATGTTACGCGGGAGAGTTTGAACTGAGTAAATTTGGGGCTAGTCAAGCGTCTGTTTGCGCTGATAGATGTTCAACACTGCCCTCAGTAACGGCTTATTCTTTTGGAGAGGATACTACTGCAAAGAAGCCTTTGATGGCGAATGCTGGTAAGAGTGGCTCAGAATGTTGGTGCTCAGCAGATACTATGAGTAATTGGAAAAATACTGCTGATGCAGCGGGTGTCGTGTTTAAAGTAGGTGTTGGGCTGGCAACGGTAATTGGGATACCAGACGCAGGTACTGCAATACAAGAATACCTTAATTCAACTCAACATACATCATATAAAGTAGGTAAATTTACCAGTAGGGATACTTGTGAACAAATGTGTGCTAATAAGGACTATAAATCTTTCGTGTTTGGCAACGGGTGGTTTTTGGGTAATGTAATATACCCGAAAATAGTAGCGAATACCCCATCCGCAGTAACGACAATGGATAGAAACGTTCCTGGTTCGACGGTGGCAAGTGGGATTATCCAGTGTGGAAGGCCTGGGCATGAACTTTGTACGCTGTGTGATTTAATAAAAGGTATTTACGATATTGTGCAATATATTATTAAGATTGCAGTCTGGGTTACTTTAGCGGCAATTGCGGTTGGGGGTGGAATGTATGCTCTTTCAGCTGGGGAATCAAAGATGATTGAGCTAGCCAAAGGCGCGATGAAAAATGCGCTGATTGGGCTGGTGATTGTCTTGACGGCTTGGCTGATGATTAACACACTACTGCTTGTAATTGGAACGCAGTCAAATCTAGGTATAAGTGGGGTTGTGAGTTGGGGAAAATTTGAATGTGCGGCTGCTACGCATTAGAAAAAATGCTTTTTGAGTTTAAATTATTTTTTAAATATAAATATGAAAAATAAAATTCTTTTTTTAGTTATTATTGTTATCGGTTTCTTTTTTTCTTTTAAAACGCAGAACGTTTTAGCTGCTAGCACGGAAGGCAGCTCGTGTACAGGAAAGACTATGACTGAATTTAGGGGTGTTTGTAAAAACTCTTGCGATGCTAAAAATTCGGAAGCCCCTGATGGAATTTGCGTTGATAGCAGGCTACAATGTTGTATAACAACAACTCCTGGGAAATGCACTAGCAGTAGTCTAGCATTGGCTGGATCGTGTAAAAAAGCATGCGTCTCACCTGAAAAATCTGACGGAACATGTAGGCTGGGAAGCAGAGCAAGTTTTAAGGGTTTAGATTGTTGCGTTGTGCCACCGGCAACTGTTGATCTAACAAGTGGGGCATCCTCGGGAGGTTCGACTGATTTCATAAATCCTTTAGGAAGCATCACAACCGTGGAAGCTCTACTGGGCAATATTATGGGCGCAGTCCAGAAAATTATTGTTACGTTGGCTTTGGTCGCGATTGTCGTAGGGGCTTTGATGTACGTAACTTCTGCTGGGGTTGAAAAGCAAACTACTCAAGCCAAAGAAGCTATCTCGGCCGCCTTAATTGGGATGGCAATCGCTGTTGCCGCGCCGTCACTTTTAAAAGAATTAGCGGGGGTTTTAGGTTGGACAACGGATAACTCAAAAGTAAATGAGGCGCTCACTCTTTCGGCGATTGCTTTAAAAGTACTTAGCTTTTTACTGGGAACTTTTGGCGTTATTTCTTTAATTATGATGATTATCGGGGCGTCTTTGTACATGACTTCAGCTGGGGATGAAGATCGGATGAAAAAAGGAAAGGATGTCTTTAAATACGCCGTGCTGGGCGTTGTGATTGCAATGTCAGCGATGATTTTAGTTCGTCAAATTGCTAAATTTTTCGTGGCTTAAATTAAAACAAAAAATGTTAATAAACGTACCACAATATACAGACGTTGAAGATAAAGTAGCTGGACCACTAACCATGAAACAGTTAGGTTGGGTTATCGGGCTGGGGATTATTCTGCTTATTTTATGGAATACTCTGCCAGCGATTGTTTTCTTTATCATCGGTACTCCGGTAACGCTATTATTTTTAGCTTTGGCTTTTTATAAGCCGTATGGTCAACCGCTGGGGAGTTTTGTACTTTTTGGAATTATGTATTATTTTCGTCCGAAGATCTACGTTTGGAAAAGGACACCAGAAAAAGAACAAATCGCGCCAATGATAGTTCAGAAAAGCAATGCTTCCGCCACGGATAAAAAAATAACCAGTGAAACCTTAAAGGGCTTAGCTCAACTTTTGGATAGTAAGGGCTCTCAACATAGCGAAAATATTGATGAAATTTTAAAAAAACATGATTTGAAAAGATAAAATTAATCTCGCGGGAAAATTTTAGAAGGTTAATAAATAGAAAAGAGTTAAGACTGGCAGTTGTGCTATAATGAAGTATTGTTTAGCTAAAAAATTTATTATAATAAGTCTGCTTCTCTTGAAGAAAAAGAGGAATGCTAAGCTTATTTAACAGGGTAAATGGAATCATTGCATGCAAAAAATTTAACTAATCAAGCCAGCGAAGGTTTGAGCACTCAAAAATACGTGGATGTAGAAGAAGTTAGAGATGGCGTGATTGTACTTAAAAATGGCTCCCTGCGCGCGGTGCTATTAGTTTCTTCGATAAATTTTGATTTAAAAGCGACGGAAGAGCAAGATTCAATTATCAGTCAATATCAGAATTTTTTAAATTCTTTAGATTTTCCAATTCAGATCGTTGTAAGTTCGCGTAAATTAAATATTAATCCATACCTGGATTACTTAAAGAAAAAAGAAACCCAGCTAACTAATGAGCTTTTGAGTTTGCAGCTAGTTGAGTATCAAAATTTTATTAAAAACTTAGCCGATGTTTCGAATATTATGTCTAAGTTTTTTTATGTGATTGTGCCTTTTCATCCGGTTGAAACTACGGGGGGAGGTTTTTTAGACAAATTATTCGGGGCGACAAATTCGAGGATAGCTGTTTCAAAGCGCAGAGAGCTTTTTGATACATATAAAAATCAACTTTGGCAACGAGTCGATCATGTTAGCGCTGGACTTTCTGGGACAGGCGTTAATTTGGCTCCCTTAAATACGGAGGAAATTATTGAGCTCTTATATAATTCGTATAATCCATCTACACATAACAATACAATTATTAAAGATACAGCTAGCGTTGAGTTAAGATAATCACGTAAATATAAAAAAATGTTTGGACTTGATAAAAATACAAAAGCAAATCTTGAGCAGGACGCTATTTTGCAGAGTGAAAATCTATATCGCCAGGGAGTTGCAACGATTAAGGATTTAATTGCGCCAGCAGCGATGAAAATTGGTGCTAACCATTTGCAAATTGGAGAAACTTTTGCACGCAGCTTGTTTGTCGTAGCTTATCCGCGGTATCTTCACACGAACTGGTTTTCGCCAATTATTAATATTGATTTTGCCATGGATATGGCGATGTTTATTCATCCAATTGATACGGTTGAGATTTTAAAGACTTTGCGAAAAACTTCAACTCAAATTCAATCCCAAATTCATATCGAAGAAGAGAGTGGTAAAATTCGAGATCCTATTTTGGAAACAGGCTTGCAAGATACCGAAGATTTACGCGATCGCCTACAACAAGGCACGGAAAAGTTTTTTCGTTTTGGAATTTATATGACCGTGTATGGTAAGACCTTGGAAGAGGTTGAAAAATCATGCATGGAAATCGAGGCTATTTTGGAGGCTCAATTGGTTTATATCAAGCCAGCGGTGCTAAAAGTAGAACAAGGTTTTTCTTCGACCTTACCATTGGCTAATGATGAACTGGATGTAGCCAACAATTTAAATACCTCACCTCTTTCAACGACTTTTCCTTTTGTTTCGGCAGACCTTTCTTCTAACGAAGGGATTTTATATGGAATTAATCGACATAACAATAGCCTAATCTTGTTTGATCGCTTTAAAATGGAAAACGCTAATATGGTGGTGTTTTCAAAATCTGGCGGTGGAAAAAGTTACGCAATTAAACTCGAAATCTTTAGGTCGCTGATGATTGGCACTAATGTGATTGTCATTGATCCGGAAAATGAATATAAATATCTTTGCGAAATGGTGGGTGGAACTTTTATCAAGTTATCCTTGAATTCTCCTTATCATTTAAATCCTTTCGATTTGCCACAGATTGGCGAGGATGAAGATACGGAAGATATTTTACGTAGTAACATTGCTAGCTTAATTGGACTTTTGCATTTAATGCTAGGGGCAGTGACGCCAGAAGAAGATTCGATTTTAGATTTAGCAATTAGAGAGACTTACGCCATGCGGGACGTAACTTCGCAAAGTAATTTTAAAGCGTTTAACGCAAATTCTTTTCCAACGATGTCAGATTTATATGAAGTGATTAGAAATTCTGAAGGCGGGGATTCGCTGGCTAAGCGCTTAGAAAAATATACGGAAGGAATTTTCGCGGGAGTGCTTAACCACCCTACAAACGTTCAAATTAATAATCAATTAGTTGTTTTCAATATTCGCGACCTAGAAGATCAGCTGCGACCGATTGCGATGTATACGATTTTGCAATTTATTTGGAATGAAATGCGCAGTACCTTAAAGAAAAGAATTATTGTCGTAGATGAAGCTTGGGTGATGATGCAGAATGAAGATGCAGCTTCGTTCCTTTTTGGGATTGCGAAACGTTGTCGAAAATATTATACGGGCCTAACGACGATTACCCAGGATATTGCTGACTTTATGTCTTCTCGTTATGGAAAGCCAATTGTAACTAATTCATCTTTGCAATTGCTCCTTCGCCAATCTCCAGCTGCAATTGACACAATTTCGGAAACTTTTTATTTAACCGAACAGGAAAAATTCTTACTCTTGGAGAGTAATGTTGGCGAAGGCATTCTTTTCGCTGGCGCTAAGCACGTCGCGATTAAGGTTATTGCTTCTTACGCGGAAGATCAGATTATTACTTCGGACCCACGCCAGCTGGTTGAAATTGAGCAAGCTAAAAAAGATTTCGATGAATTTGAAGGGTAGTTGTTGGTTGACTGAAAAATTTTGTTTTTGAAAAGTTAGTACTTATTCTTGAAAGCCATTTTTATATTTAGAAAACTTTCATAAAGATTGAAAATTATGGCTGACACAGCGACAGCTTTTAATAGAAAAGATGCGTTAGCATCATCAAGAAGGCAGGATTCAAAAACTGCTGGGGTTAGTTTACCTAAAAATATAAATAATTATTTGCGAGAAAATAATCAAGGTGGAGAAGGTGGTGGCGATGAAGTGAATCATGTTGAAAGACTTTCCAGCGCTCGCCGGGCAGGTACAAATAAGCGCGGTACAATTTCAGAGGTTAAAAATGCTATGCACGGAGCTAAAAAACTAGCTGGCGCAAAAGCGATTGTCAGTGATCTTAAGTCAATGACCAAGGAAATAAATCTCCTTTTGGATATGCCTTTTGTGGCCGCGGCCGGAGCAGCTTTACTAAAAGATATTTTGGATTTAGTGACTTTTGAAACGGTTATTTTGCCAATGATTTTTTCTTTTCTTTGCGGTATCTTTATTTTTATGATGTTGCTACTGGCTGGCGCCAGCGGAAAAAGAAAGGGTGCGCAAAGAATTCTAAATAAGTTACTAATAACTTTAGGTGGTAGTATCGCCGACGGTGTTCCTGGGTTGGACCTTTTCCCCATTGAAACCTTTACCGTAATTATAATTTACGTTATGACTTTAAAAGAAAGGGCTGAAGATAGAAAAGAAGCTGAGGCCCAAGAAGCCGAAAGAAGAAGAATGGCTGAAATGGAAAATAACCTGGCTGCACAGTATGCATAAATCCTAAGGGCTTTATGAACTTTATAACTTTATGAACTTTTAACTATTTTTATGTCTTCAAAAATCTTTTCGGCAGCGACAATTGGTCTGGAAGGAGAGGTGGTAGAAGTTGAGGTGGATGTCCTGGGCTCGGGTTTGCATAATTTTTCGATTGTAGGTTTGCCAGATACCGCCGTGAAGGAATCGCGCGACCGAGTTAGTAGCGCGATTAAAAATAGTGGTTTTAAACCGCCACATCAATGCGGTCGAATCACGGTTAATTTGGCGCCAGCGGATTTGCCAAAAGCTAGCTCGATGTATGATTTACCAATTGCGGTGGGACTATTGGTAGCAACGAAACAATTGCAATTTGACTATAAAAGTAAAATGGTGGTCGGGGAACTTTCGCTTGACGGTCGAGTTCGCCCAGTGCAGGGAATTTTGTCAATTGCTCTACTGGCTAAAGAAAGAGGTTTTCAGGAGCTTTATGTTCCAGCGGAGAACGCTAGTGAAGCTAGTGTAGTTGAGGGGATTTCAATTGTGCCAGTTAATACTTTATATGGCTTGGCTGATCATTTTGTGGGAAGTAAAATTATTGACTATTTTCCAACTATAGACTGCCGGCAACTTTTTCAATGCTTGGAATATGAGGCTGATATGGCGCACATTAGCGGGCAAGAACACGCCAAGCGCGCCCTAGAAATTGCGGCGGCGGGTGGACATAATGTCATTTTAAATGGCCCTCCAGGCAGTGGCAAAACGCTACTAGCCAAAACAATGCCGACAATTTTGCCGAGACTAACTTTCGCGGAATCGTTAGAAATTACGAAAATATTTTCCGTGGCAGGAAAGTTAAAACGAGGACAGGGGTTAATTACCGAACGACCTTATCGCTCCCCGCATCATAGCGCGAGCGGGGTTTCGCTCGTTGGCGGGGGAACTTATCCGCGACCAGGCGAAATAAGCTTGGCGCATCGCGGGGTACTTTTTTTAGATGAGTTTGCTGAATTTCCGAAAAGTGTTTTAGAGAATTTGCGTCAGCCGTTGGAGGATGGTATTATAACAATCTCACGGGCGAAAGGCTCTTTGCTTTTTCCAGCTAAGTTTGTGCTGATTGCTGCGATGAACCCTTGCTATTGTGGCAATGCGACGGATCCAGAAAAAATGTGTATTTGTACGCCGGCGCAAATCGTTAGGTATAAACAGAAAATTTCTGGTCCGATTTTAGATAGGATTGATTTGCACATTGAAGTGCCGAGACTAAGTTTTGATAAATTGGATGAAAAAAATAGAGGCGAAAAAAGCTCAGATATTCGCGATAGGGTTGAAAGCGCTCGAAAAATTCAAGCGGAAAGATTTAAAGATTTAGATATTATTACGAATAGTGAGATGTCTTCGGATCAAATTAAAACTTTTTGCCAGTTGGATGAAAACTCAAAAGAGCTCTTGCGCGGAGCAGTTTCGGCGATGAAATTAAGCGCTCGGGGATATCATCGGATTATTAAACTCGCCAGGACGATTGCTGATTTAGCTGGTCAAGAAAAGATTGGAAAAATGCATATTGCTGAAGCGATTCAGTATCGGTTTAAGGCGGAGTAATTTTGAGTCATGCGTAATTTACAGTTTTCGGAAACTAAGCTAGAAATTTTTACTTCCCTCGTTTACTTTTTAGGACACACTCTTGGCTAGGAGTTATAGCCAATCGCTCAGTATTCACTGTCGTTCATAATGGTCTAAAAAGCAAACAAGCTCGTAAAAATTTTAAGGTAATTTTTTGGCTGAAATCATAAATTTTACAGGACCCAGAATGTACCCAGTTGCATGTTTTTTTATTGTAATATTTTTCGTAGATTCGTTATTCATTTGTAGGTTCGCATCGGAAATCAAAATATGCCCTTAAAAAAGAGATTTAAAAAAAAACAAATCATATTTGCAGTGCTACTAATTTGCTTGGGAGCGCTTTTTTTTCGAGGGAGCTTTTTAAAAAATACTAGAAATCAGCAGGTTTTTCCTGACTCAAATTATAAAAAAGTAACGCTTGTTGATGGTGGACTAATCTTTGAAGTTATTTCAAGTGCAGCTACGGTAAAGGAATTTTTGACGCAGCAAAAAAGCGAGTTAGCCCAATATGATGTTGTTTATCCAAAAAGCGAAGAAAAAGTTTTTAGTAGCGCAGTGATAATTATTCAGCGAGCGAAAAAAATTACAATTAAAGAGGGCGGAAAGAGTAAAGAAATTTATTCCTTGCAAAAGACGGTAGAAGAAGCGATTTGGGAAAATAAAGAAATTATGCTTGGTGAGGATGACTTTACCGTTCCAAGTCGAAAAACTTTAATTAAAGATAAAATGGTAATCAGCGTAACGCATGTATTAATTAAAGAGGAAATTAAAAATGAGCCAATTACTTTTAAGACGGTGTCCAATGAGGATGATTCTTTGGGCTGGCGAATTGTAAAAACTACGCAAAAAGGGGAAAATGGAAATCGTCAGGTAAAATATAAAATTGTTTATTATGACGGGAAGGAAATTTCTCGCAAAGTTTTAGAGAAAAGTATTACCAAGGAGCCAACTGATGAGGTTATAACGCAGGGGACTTTAGTAAAAGTTGGGAAAGTTCATACGGGCGTCGCAAGTTGGTATGCTTATACGGGAACGCTCAGCGCAGCTAATCCCTGGCTTCCGATGGGGAGTTATGTTAGGGTTACTAATAAGGATAACGGCAAGTCGGTTATTGTAAAAATTAATGATCGTGGCCCCTTTGGCAATGGTCGCATTATTGATCTGGATAAAGTGGCGTTCGAAAAGATAGCACCGCTTGGTCAAGGGACGGCGAATATAAAGATGGAAGTGATTACAAATTAGTTTATAGCTTCGTTAGCTTCGTTAGCTTTTAGCTTTTAGGAAAATTCAAAATGCACGCGCATTGACTTTTAAGTAAAACAAAACTATGATAAGTTCTTATAAGGATTTGATTGTTTGGCAAAAATCAAAAGAGTTAGTTATAGAAATTTACAAAATAACTGCACTTTTCCCTAAAGAAGAAGTGTATGGCTTGTCTTCGCAGATGCGAAGAAGCGCTGTCTCAATTCCATCAAACATCGCAGAGGGCAGATATAGAGGAACGAAAAAAGATTTTGTTAATTTTCTGAGAATTGCTTTTGGCTCAGGTGCTGAATTAGAAACTCAAATTATCATCGCAAAAGAGATTTATTATGAGAGTAGTATCTATTACTTAAGAGCGGAGAAACTTTTAGAAGAAGTTATGAAAATGTTAAACGCAATGATTAGAAATATTAATCCTAAAAGCTAATGAAGCTAGAGAAGCTAAAACCTAAGAAGTCCCTTGGGCAAAATTTTTTGAAAGATGAAGCCGTTTTGGATCGGATTATTAAAACTGCCAATCTTTCAAAAGAAGACGTGGTGGTTGAGATTGGCCCAGGACAGGGAGCGTTGACGGAGAAACTGGCCCAGGTTTGCGGGAAAGTGATTGCGATTGAAATTGACGAAAGGCTGATTGAGGTATTGCATACTAAACTGGTAGACAATGAAAACATTGAAATAATTGCCGGTGATATCTTGAAAATAAATTTACCTGAATTAATTTCAAGTTATGGGTTACAGGACGCAAGTTACAAGGTCGTGGCAAATTTGCCTTATTATATTACTTCGCCGATCATTCGACTGTTACTTGAAACAAAATATCCGCCAACTGAAATGGTGGTGATGGTGCAAAAGGAAGTCGCCGAAAGGATTGTAGCAAAAAAGGGAGCGACGAGTATCTTAGCTGTGTCGGTGCAATATTACGCGAAAGCAGAATTTCTGTTTACCGTTTTCAAGGAGTCTTTTGAACCAATGCCGAAAGTGGATAGTGCGATCATTCGCGTAACGCGTAACGTGGAACGTGAAACGTTCAGCAAAGAAGAAACAAAAAAGTTTTTTCGAATTGTGAAATCTGGATTTTCTGCCAAGCGCAAAACTTTGATCAATAATCTTTCCAAT
>CAILTR010000061.1 GCA_903837175.1 uncultured bacterium | reverse complement strand
TGGCTTTCTATCTTTTGCAATTGCACCAAACAAATTTAATGAAAAACTGATCATTATTACTGTGATTAAGAGACTTAAGTTTTTCATTCATTGGCTCCTTTGCTTGCGCTTATAGCTATCATAAGTGCAAGACAGATACCAAATGGTTTTAAAATCTTTAATATAATTACCTTGAGCAATCCAATATTTACAGGATATTTAAATATATTTGCTTTAGGCTATTAAGTGTCTAGAGTTTTTACACCTTTATGATTTACCTATCATGCATTAGCTAAAATATTATGCCTTAAGACAATCACTTGTAGTTATGTATATTTAGGCCTAGCAGCGGAACTGGTTTATTCTTAGTTGAAATTTGAAATATGACCTCACTTGAGATTAATATTGGATTCAACAACGATTCCATTAAAAACCAAAAGGAGGTCACATGGGAAAACTAATTAGAACTGGGAAAAGAATCAATGAGAAGACACAAAAAATGATCAAAGAGCTGGGGCGCGACATGAAATCCGAAAGCAGATTGGCCGCAATTCAAGCGTTAATACCATTGGGTCTTGAGGCTGTTCAGCGAGAACTACAGCTGGAGATTCAGGAGTTGATTGGTCAGCGCTATAGTCGAGGTGGTGACGTTAAGCGATGGGGTGAGAACCCAGGTTCTGTATACCTTGGAGATCAAAAAGTCAAAGTACCCGTCCCAAGAATAAGAAATATTCAAACAAATGAGGAAGTACCTTTATTAAGTTACGATCGCCTTCAAAGCCCACAGTTAATTGATGATATGGTTTTGTCACGGGTCATCCATGGGATAAGCCAGAGAAATTATGAGACGGTGGCGTTGCAAGTCCCAGAGACCTTCGGCATCAAGAAAACTTCAGTTTGCCGTCGTTTTATTAGAGCGTCAGCGAAGAAACTTAGAGAATTTATGGAGCGAGATTTAAGTGGCTATGACATTGTTGCCATTTTCATAGATGGAAAGTTTCTTGCGGAGAATGAGATTGTGATTGCACTTGGCGTGACGATGAAAGGTGAAAAAGTGCTTTTGGGTTTTGTTGAGACAAGCACGGAAAACCATATTATTTGCAAACAGTTTCTTAATGGCATGAGAGATCGAGGTTTGAACCTTGAGAATGAAATTTTATTTATTCTTGATGGTGGAAAGGGTTTGTATAAAGGGGTTAAGAGTGTGATGGGCGAAAAAGCTGTGATTCAAAGATGCCAGTGGCACAAACGGGAAAACGTTGTTAGCTACCTTGACAAAGATCTACAGAAATTTTTCAGAAGAAAACTTCAAACAGCTTATGAGCAACCAACCTATGATAAGGCAAAAAAACGCCTTGACTCGGTTAAAAAAGAATTACGACTGATAAACCAATCTGCAGTCGCGAGCCTCGAAGAGGGTTTTGAAGAAACGCTGACCCTGCATCAATTGGGAATGTTTGCTAAGCTTGGAGAAAGTTTCAAAACAACGAACTGTATCGAAAATGTAAATCGCCAACTTGGTATGCATACAGATCGTATAGATTATTGGCAAAATAGTGATCAACGCCAACGATGGGTGGCAACAACCATGCTTGAAATTGAATCTCGGTTAAATATTGTTAAGGGTTATAAATTTATAAATGAACTCAGATTTGCAATGAAAATTTTTGTTGCTAATCGAGAAATGAAAAAACAATCTGATTTTGAGTGCGCGTCATGAATCAAAATCAACTAAGAAAAAACTTGCACCG
>CAILTR010000060.1 GCA_903837175.1 uncultured bacterium | reverse complement strand
GGGGGGGGGGTAAAATAAGAATAGTTTATATATTTTAATAATTATTTATAAAGATTATTTTAATCTTGCAAAAAAAGTATGAAAAATTTTGAAGCTCAACAGTATAGGGAGAATTTAGCTGGCACTATTAAATCCACGCGAAATGAGGGTGATGAAGGTAGAGAGAAAGCCCATGAAATTCTTGAAGAAGCACAAAAAACTTTTGAATACAAAATGGCTAAAAGAGAAATGGATAAAGGGAGGATGGAAAATTACTATTTAGGGGATCTGGAATTTTTTATGAGCAAAGAAAATATAGAAGCCATAGAAAATTATATGGAAAAAGAAATTTTCCCGTTTGTTGATAAGTGGGTTGAGAATGCAATGACGCAAAAGGAGGAATATGATAAGTTTGTGCAAGAAGGGACGATGGAACAACGGCCTTTCAATGTTGACCATAAATGGGAAAAAATTAAACCATCGTATTGTAGCGAAGATTGTGCTTATTGTGAAACTTTTATTGATAATAAAAGGTCGGGTATAAATGGTTATTTTAAACATGATGATGTCCCAAGGTATAAGTTAACTTTTAACAAGGAAACAGAAGAGGTTGAATTTTTTACGGGAGATGCAGAAATGCCTGGTTATATGCCTATGGATCATGTTGAAAACAGAAGTGGCCTAGGCGCAACCATTGCTAGATTAGGTGAAGAATTGCTTAAATTGTCAAACCAAGATATTGTTGTATTTAATAAAAAATTTGCTTTTAGAAGAAATAAGGTAGAGTATAAAGATTATAAAACTGAAAAGTTTACTGGTGAGATAAAAAGAGAAGTAGAATTAACTCGAAATATGAATGAAGTAACGGAAGAGTTGCTTTCAAAAAAGAAAGATATCGATAGAATTTTAGAGAATATTAAATAGCAAGTAAAAAACAAAAAATCTCTAATTTTATGAGGAAGATTTGAATATTATGGAGCAATTTCCAAAACCATCAAACATTGAACATAACAAAAATCTCAAAGAAAATTTTTCTCTCGATGAGAGGATTGAACAATTTTATTCCAAGCCGGAAACAGAGGAAGAGTTGAATCGTCGGGTGGGGGTTATTCGCGATATTCCAGAAAGCATAAATACACCAAAGGTTTTGCTAAAACTTGGCAAGCCCGATGGCGCGGATAAATTTGTCCATATGCAAGATGAAGACGGACGAGATTATGTTGTTGCACTTCCGATAGAAAAACGAGCTTTTCATCGTGACATTGCGAATTTTTGTCGACAACTTTACAAAAAGGATTTGAAAGTTCTTGGTGGCGGTTGGATAAAAAATGAAGATGGAAAATTGGTAGTATATGGGCAATCGCAAGATTTCGGTGAGGCAAGCAAGGAATTTGTTAAAAATATTTTGGTTCAAGCATTTCCTGATGTAGAAATAGAGGCTGTTTCATTAAGATCAGAAGAAATTTCAAAAATACAAGGAGAATACATTAATACATTGGAAAAAATTGACAATGAGGTGGCGAAAGATTTGTATGCAAATGTTGTCCAAAGAGAAGGAATCCGTATGGGATATGATAGCACTGTTTTGCCGCAAGTGATTGAGGGTTCAGATGATGAAATGTTCCAGATGATTTATCGTAGCGAAAATGGTTCATCTTTTGGTATAGATACGTTGCACCTAGGATACAAGGATAAAAATAATATTTTGAAGACAAAAGAATTGGCGCAAACGAGGTGGAACTTTTATGTCAAAGATGCGGAGGTCAAAGACGGAATTCTAACGGTTAATTTTAATAGTGGAGGAGAAAACCATGCAATATCTCAACCCGTAGACTCTCTTGAGAGTGCTGAAATATTTTCTAACCTCAATGAGACGGAAAAAGTTATTCTTGAAATGTATAAAAAAAACCAGTTTGCATATCAGAATGAAAACTATAAAGTTTTTCATGGTGCTTGATTTTCAAGTTAACTCTGTCCATGTAAATAAAAAAGAGCATTACTGATCTGTACCCTCTAAAGTAGACACGAAACAAAAAACTAGCTAGCGCAAACTAAAAGATGATTTCTGTATTCAACGGGAGTCATCTTTTTGTGTTCCCATTGATACCTTTCATGATTGTAGTATTTCACATATTCC
>CAILTR010000059.1 GCA_903837175.1 uncultured bacterium | reverse complement strand
GCTCCCCGAGGATTATCGCAGCCAGCTGCGTCCTTCATCGCTTATTTCAGTCAAGGCATCCACCATATACGTTAAGTAAACTTTCCTTATTTAACGGTTAGCAGTTAACAATCACTTATGTAAGACCACTCTCACAATATCTGATTTATTCAATCAGAAAACTGTTAACGCTTTATTGAACAAACTTCAAACTCTTTGAAATCGTTTTTGCTTTGTCACATACGCAGCAAGCATATGTGACGACCTACTTACTTATTGACTAATCATGATGGCTGCGCCCAGGATGCTCTTCCGCTCGAGTCAAAACATCCCACACGTATTCATGATAAGACCTAAATTGTTAAGTTTCTAATACTAATGCGGAAAATTTCAACTAGCTTTTAGCAAAATCCAATAGATGTTTTCAGCACTAATTTTTAAATATTCTACGAAATACGAATTTTTACGAATGTACGAAAACGATTTAAATACAACCCAATTTAACAATTTTTTAACTTCACATTCGTACATTCGTATTTTTTCGCCTGCCTGCCGGTAGGCAGGTAATTTGTAGTGACCAACAAAAAAACTCACTCGGTAGTGAATTTTCAAGGCATACACAAATCAGGCCCCGAACTCACCCGCTAAATTTTTTTTGACTGTTTTTCAAATGTTTTAGCTTACTAAATCCAACGAAACTTTTCCGGAGAACTCAAGCAAGTTGTAAAATATTTTTCTGAACGTAGGTTTATAATACCAAACTGAAAAGATATGTCAAGTGTTTTTAAGAAAATCTTTTTTTTAATTTTTAATTAGCCAAATAATGGCTTAAACAAAAGACTTAAATTTTATTTTTCAAGTCTTTTGTTACTAGTTTTTTTGAAGCTTTTTAAGTCCCAACTAAGCTTAACTTAATCTGATGCTAAATTAACTAAATTAGCAACATCTTAAGACGGAGCCAAACTCCGAGTTAAAACCATATGGATTAAATTAATTTTAAATAACTCTTCCTAATTCGCTTAGGAGTCAAGCTCCCCCAAGGGGAGCTGAGCTCCCCTTGGATGACACTAATTTAATTGATGCTAGCCAATACTCTCTAATTACCAGGATTAACTGGCCGTGGAGTTTCATTTGGCGTCACAGGCATTTCAGCTGAAGGAGCAGAAACTGGCGCTGGAGTTGTGGTCGGAGCTGGAGCTGGAGCTGGCTGAGCTGTCTGCAAATTACCTGTGCCACTTTGAACATTTGAAATCATCTTGTTAAGTTGAGTTTTTACGTCATCACTTCCATCCGGCAGAATTGACAATACTTTTTTATATTCAGCAATCGCAGCCTCATTTTTCTTTTGCTTCTCATACAAAATACCGAGTGCGATATGAGCATTGTACTGCTTATCATCCTTGCTGATAATAAATTTATAGATTTGTTCTGCCTGAATATAATCATCACCATTATTTTTACCACGTTCTCGATAGAAATTACCCAAGACTAAGATATAATCTACATTAGTTTTCTCATTTGAAACCGCACTAGTCATCGACTCAATAGCTTTATCTAAGTCACCATTAGCTTCTTGGGCAATTGCAAGATAATAATATCCTGAAGCATAATCAGCTTTCTCAGTAACTGTTTTCTGGAAAAGATCTGCTGCATCTGCAATCAACTGTTTACGCTGATCCTTATCTTGAGTAGCTGAAGCTTTAGCAATTTTTAGCTGACCAAGTTTTAGGTAATAAACTGGGCTATGAGGTTTCAGTTCTAGCGCGCGATTATAAAATTGCTCCGCTAAATCAGCCGATTTATCAACAAACATCACTGAATTCTCATAAACCTGCGCCAAGCCATCTACCGCACTCACATCGTTAGGTGTAAGTTCTTTAGCGATACTGGAAAGTTTAATTGCGCTATCTAAAGATTGCTGGATAACTGCGGTATCCTGTTGATCCTTCGCTTTTAAAACTTCCGCATTAAACAAAATTCGATATTCTTGTCCAAAGCGAGTATAATAACCGGCCTCATTCGGATAAAGCGTAATAGCATCATACATTGGCTTAATTGAACTATCTTGAGTATGGGTTGTGCTAATCGCCCCTTTCTTCATAAAAACATCGGCTACTAAAACTTTACCCATAAAGACAAAAACATACATCACCCCACCTAAAGCCAACATGAAAATAAAAGCTAAAGCTAAAGCGTATTTTGGAGAAGCTTTGAGCGAAAGCGCTCGGTATCTTTCTTCTTCACCACTTTCCAGTTGCAGCGTAGCTAACGCTAAAATTAAAAGCAAGACTCCAAAAACTAGAATTGTTCCATCGACTCTCATAATCAAGGCGCTGTATAAAAAGATCAGGCCGGACGAAAAAAGTCCTAATGAGTACAATTTATTTTTCTCCTTTTCCTTTGAAAGTAGGTAGACTGAAGTTCCCAGATAAACCAGCAAAATTAAAATTCCCGCTGCTGTACCCAGAAAACCAAGGGTTGGTAATGATTCAAAGAAAAATCCGGCGCCCTGGGAAAGATTAAGATCGAAAAGCGCGTTGTTATTTAGTTCTTGCGGTCTGAACTTTGAGAAATTATAGCTATATGAACCAGCACCTGTTCCAACAAAAAACTTCTCTTTCAATCCTCCTTTAGCAATATCCCAGGAAGCATTGTAACCAGGATAAACTGGACTAATTTCAATTGGGAGCGATTGCGGCAAATAACCACTGCCACCTTTACCGCCCTGACCACTAACCATCAGTAGTAGCAAGATAGCCATGAAGGCAAAGAAAGCTACCCAAGCCCAACCTTCCTTTGGCTTTACAATTAGGGCAATGATAAAAATAACGAAAAGACTTATTCCCACAATTACCCCAGGGAAGATACCTGACATAAAAATAAACGGCGATAAAAACCACATCAAAATAAGATTGATTATAAAGAAAAAACCAACCACCCCAGTCAGGCTTCTTTTAAGTGTTTTTGAAAAATCTGATTCAACCAATTTATAAATAGCCAAGACGAAAAGCGGGTAGACAAGGCTCAGAAAAAGACCAAGCGAAGTTACAGAACCAAAAAAGTTAGTTGGAATGTGACTAGCAATGAAAAAGTTTGGGAACTTAGTGGCCAGAAAAAGCACCGCCATGGTCCAGGTTTGCACCACTATCGCGCTAGCAATAATTCCACCGAAAGCAATAACTAAACGCTGCTTCGTAAAAGTACTAAGAATAAAATAGTAAACTAAAACTATAGCCAGTACGTTTATTAAACCTCTTGATGGGTCGCCGAAGAAACCAAGGAAACTGTGCCATCTATCTATTGAAAAAATAGTAGCCAGGGCGTAAGCAGCTACAAAGGCCCAAATAAAATAATCCAGCGGAGTTTTTTTAATCTTAAGCTCACCTATCAGTACGCTTTTCGTTACCCAACTAATTACTGCAATTAAAACCCAGAAATAAAAATACATTTGTTTCTCAAAGATTATCCCTTGAAAAGTATTATTCAGAAAAAATAAAGGCAAACCGAAAAACAATGCGCCAAAAGACACCGAGACCACAATATCTAAAATCTTCGTGGTAATATTTTGACCTTGCTGATTATTTTGATGTTGATCTTGGTGTTGAGTGTGGTGCTGGACTTGTCCTGAGTTACTACCCTCAACTCGCACAGCGAGACCATCCCCTGCGGGAGCGGGATTACTTTTAAAATTTCCAAAAGCATGTTGATTCAAAGGAACCTTTTGAATCGGATTTTTAAATTCCATATTGTTCTTTTTTTTAAGATTTTAAGTTAAATTATAAAAATTATTTAAGCTCCTTAGTATAATACACTGTTTTCCGACTTTCAGCAATTCTTCGCATCAAATCATCTAAAATGACACCAAGAGCCTTCCTGATACATCATCTAAAATGACACCCAAATTCATGGTAAAGTACGGGGTTAACTTTTAACCCCAAAACAAGCCATGAATAAAGAATCTAAGAACCAATATATG
>CAILTR010000058.1 GCA_903837175.1 uncultured bacterium | reverse complement strand
GATTTGTTGATAAGAAAATTAAGTATTACAATTATCAAAGATTACACACCAGTATTGAATACCAGACCCCGTATTTTTTTACAAAAAACTCTCTTAAATTTTAACAATATTGGTTTAGGGGATTCAGGACTGGACAATATTAAATTATGGTATAAAATATAACTAGTATTTAAGTATTTAAACATTAATCTTAAAAAATTCGAAAGTGCAAAATTATTTTTCGCTCTTCGACAATCAATTAAATGAAAAAAGCAATCATCGCTAGTTTAATCATTGCCATTATCGCATTACTAACAAGTTTCTTCGCTCTAAATTCGAAAAACAACACGCTAGACGCAAACAATTCCACAAGCAAACCGACCACTTATGATAAGGTAATGAAAAGTGGTGAGATTAAAGTAGGCTATGTAGTTTACCCTCCTGGATTAATCAAGGATCCAAATACCGGGCAACTATCAGGAATATTTTACGACACGCTTGAGGAAGCTGGAAAAAACCTAGGGTTAAAGATAAATTGGTCAGAAGAAACCACTTGGGGGACCATGATAGAAGGCCTAAATTCAGGAAAATATGACCTAATAGGTTCACCTGTTTGGGCAACAACCAGTCGAGGTGCCAAAGCTGATTTCACCGTTCCTTTGGCTTATAGCACAATAGGTGTTTATGTCAGGGCAAATGACAATAGGTTTGATAACAATTTGGAGGCGCTGAATTCTACAAATATTAAATTTTCAACAATCGACGGAGAGATGGGCGAGTCAATTGCGAAACAAGATTTCCCTCTTGCACAAAGAGTTGGACTCCCTCAGGCAGCTCCAGTTTCTGATATGCTGTTGAATGTTGCCCAGGGAAAAGTAGATGTCACTTTCGTGGAAAATATTATCGCAAGCGAATACACGCAAAAAAATCCTGGACAAATAAAAAATCTCACTTCGAAATCACCAATCAGACTTTGGAAGAATTCAATGATGTATAAAAAAGGTGAAATCAACTTTGGCTCGACACTCGATGTAGCCCTGCAGGAATTAATTGATAACGGCTTTTTAAACAAGCTTCTTATAAAATACACGGGTGGGCTTGACTCACTTTATCCAGTCGCTAAACCATTTGACCATCAATAAACCAATGTCAGTTATCGAAATAATCATAAAATATCATGAAGGGCTCCTAGGCGGACTGCTGGTAACGCTAAAGTTATGCGCAATTATATGGACCCTTGGAATAATTGCCGGTATTTCATTTGGCTATCTGGGATTCAGGCATAAGTTGTGGATTGGAAATACCCTAAGGTCCTTCTCATTTCTGCTTTCGGGGGTGCCGGTATTGGTGCTTCTCTTCTGGCTGCATTATCCCTTCCAGGAAATCTTGCAAATTAACATTGATCCATTTATCACAGCCGCAGCAGCTCTGTCTATTATAAATATCTTAGCTGTTTCGGATATTGTCAGAGACGCCCTGGTTGAGTTTCCTAATGAATATATAATCGCCGGTCAGGTATGTGGATTAAAGAAACGCCAAATATATCTGCAGATTCAGTTTCCGATCATACTTAGGAAAATTATTCCTAGTTTGCTCACAACCCAAGTAAGTATGCTGCAACTGACCTTGTTTGCCAGTCTGATTTCAGTCGAAGAAATCTTCAAGGTAGCCCAAAGAATAAATGCCAGTATCTATAGACCAATTGAAATATATTCAGCTTTGGCACTATTTTTCCTGCTCATTTGTTTGCCCCTAAACGGACTAGCTATCTGGCTAAAACATAATTACACCCGTAACCTATCAGAAAAATAATGTTGCAAATAGAAAAAATATGCAAAAAATTCGCAGGCAATCATGTGCTGAAAAATATCAGTTTAGATATTAAGCCCGGCACTATCACCTGCGTCATAGGACCTAGTGGCGCAGGCAAAACAACCCTACTAAGAACAATTGGCATGCTGGAACTTCCGGAAAGTGGCCGCATTACCATTGATGATGAAAAGTATGATTTCCCGCTTAAATCAATCGCTGGTCGTGAGCCTTGGCCAAAAACTACCATAGTTTTTCAACAGCTTTTCATTTGGCCGCACCTGACAATTAGAGAAAACATTTTGCTGCCCATCGGAAAAAATATTTCTTCCGAGAAATATAAACAATTCGAAAAACTGGTGGCAACCTTCAAAATGAATTCCTTTCTTGACCGCTACCCCAATCAGGCTTCACTTGGTCAAAAGCAACGAGCAGCTATCGTACGTGCTTTGATGCTAAATCCAAAATATCTCCTGCTGGATGAGATTACAGCTTCTCTGGACGTCCAACAAGCAACTAAAATCCTTTCGCATCTTTCATTGATTAAAGAGCAAGGAGTGGGAATTTTGATGGTTGCGCACGACATTGATTTTGCTCTTTCAATTGCCGACAAAGTAATCTTCATGGACAAAGGTGCCATCATCAAAGAAGGCAAGCCCTACGAGTTCCTAATGGAAAGTGAAAATTCCAAGATTTCGAAATTTATCCAAGATGCTTTTTTGGGCTCACCGGATATCCGAATTTATACTGGAGCCGAGGAGTTTCAAGCCTATCACCTGAACTTAATGAAGCAACTGCCAGCTGGAAGCACAGCCCACATCATAGGTGCAGTCGGAGACACTTGGTACACGCCCATGGGTGAAAAATATCAAGAATATTTAGAGTCGCGCATAAAGAAAAAAATTGTCTGGAAAATGTTAATGTACGAGCATGGTGCAGAAGAAGCACAGCTTGTAAAAAACAATCCCCAATTGAATATTTTTCATGTCATCTCCAGAGACGTCAAAAATATGGCGAATATCAACATAATGAGCAACGGCATAATGATTTTACAGATATTTAATCCGATTCCAACCATTATTGAAATTAAAAATCCAATCATTGCTAAATCATATCTAAACTACTATGAAGATCTTCTAAAATCCAGCAAACCGTTTGAAGTTAAGTAACTAATTAATTTAATAACTAATAATTTTAAAGTAAACATATGTTCAAAGAAAAACCAGTAGCGCCATTAGACAAAAAAACAAAAGAAGAAATGACCCCCCCCTCAGAACATGACGCTCGCTTTTCCGAGGTGCTGGGCGGCGGCGAATATGATGAATTACTCCTCGCATTGGAATATTACGATGAATTCCAAGCAGAAACAGGGCAGGCTTTGCATGAATACCTCAGTCACAATTGCGAAAATCAAGAAATTGTTCAAGTTCTGGAAGCCGGCCCAGGAACAGGCATAACGACAATTCAACTTATCAAAGCGGACCCTCGAGTGAGGATAATTTCAGTAGACAACGAACTCAAAATGCTCGAAGCGGTAAAAGCAAAGTTTGCTAACGTTGAAGAATTGCAAGAACGAGTCAAGTTTGTTTTTTCTGACATTTTAGCCTATCTAGAATCTTGCGAGGATGGAAGTCTTGACGCTTTTGCGTCTGTTTATACCTTGCACAATTTCAAGCCGGATTTTCGTCGCCAGGTTCTTGGTGAAATTTCAAAAAAGCTAAAACCAGGAGGAATCTTCATAAACGGTGACAAGTATGCACGCCAAGCCCAAATGCACCAGACTGATTTTGACGGTGAAATCAATAATTACAAAAAATTCAGCATTCATGCAGATGAATTGGAAAAAGCTGGCGATCACAAAGGGGCTAGTCATTTCAGAGAAGTACAGCAAGCATGGGTAAAACACGCTGATGAAGATGAAACCAACAAGATAACAGTTGATGAGCAAAATGATATCTTTGAAGAATTAGGTTTTGAAGATATTAAATGGGGAAAAAGATTTGATTTGGTCACGACGGTAAGCGCGATAAAAAAATAAAAGGATATTAAACCTTTTGTTATCGTCGCTCCCGCCCGCTTCGATACGTGAAGCGTTTCGGGCAGGCGCTCGGAAATGAAAGAGCTCTTTCTTTCCTTTCTCTCACTTTGCTAGATAATAAGCAAAAAATTATTAATGTTTGCAATTAAAAAGCCATTTCCGAAGGAATGGCTTTTTATGATTTCTCGTAGGAGGTCATGTTTTATATCTTATAATACTATACTAAGCTGTACAGTAAAAAGAAACATCATTTTTTACCAATTTACTCTCGTAATTTCCTAAAAAGCTAAAGCCTGAGAAGCTATAAGCTATTTGATATTCATCCCCCTTAATGCCGCCACGCGATCTTCGATTGGCGGATGGGCCCGCCCTCCTGCCTGTTTTAAATTTTTAGAAAAGATAAACTAGCTCAAACTAGGTCGGCATATTGCGAAGCGCTTTTATTCTGTCCTCTACTGGTGGATGAGTCATAAAAAGCTTCATCATTTTTTTTCCTTTGAAGGGATTGACAATGAAAAGATGCGCGGTGGCGCGATTGGCGGATTCAAGTGGTTCGCTGTCAGCTGAAATTTTTTCCAAGGCACGTGCCAAACCTTCGGGATAACGAGTGAGTAGCACTGCATCAGCATCGGCCAAAAATTCCCGCTTGCGAGAAATAGCCAACTGCATCAACATCGCTGCAATCGGAGCCAAAATCGAAAGCACGATGGCCACAATCATCAAAATCATTTGCAATTGTCCACCTTCGCGATCATTGTCCCTGCTGCGCCCACCAAAAATTGTCCAATTGCGAAACCAATCAGCCATCAAGGTGATGAACCCGACCAAAACGACCACAATAGTTGAAAGCAAAATGTCGCGATTGCCAATGTGCGAAAGTTCATGTGCCAGCACGCCCTCCAATTCAGCTTTCTCTAATTTATCAATTATCCCAGTGGTCAAACAAATCACCCCGTGCTCTTTATCTCGTCCAGTTGCAAAAGCATTAGGGGCGCTATCTTCGATGAGATAGATTTTTGGAGTTGGCAGGCCGGCCGTGATGCAAAGATTTTCTACTAAATGATAAATCTCACGACCTTCATCGTGCGTCACTTCCTTGGCCTTGCTCATGCCCAAAACAATTTTGTCACTCCACCAATACGAACCAAAGCTCATCACGATGGAAAAAATAACGGCGCCATACAAAATCCCGCTATTGCCCATCGCGCCTGCAAAAACATAGCCCACGCCAATCACAAAAACCAAAAAACCTGTGATATATATCCAGGTTAATCGGGTGTTTTTATCTGCCTGATCGTATAAAGTCATATAATATCAGAAGCGACTCGAATTTACGAATGACCACTCGAATGTTACGAATGGGAATTCCATTGGAGTCATTCGAATGTAGATTCGAGTCATTCGAGTCGCCAATTAAACTAAAACTTCACTTCCACATTTTCCTTCTCAGTGGCATTGGCTTGGAAGAATTCGCGCTTCACGAAGCCCAAGAAGCCAGCAAGGATGTTGGTTGGAAAAACTTCAATCTTGGTGTTGAAATCACGGACGTTGCCATTGTAAAAGCGGCGAGATGCTTGAATCTTGTCTTCTGTGTCAGTCAATTCTCTTTGAAGTTCCAAGAAGTTTTGATTAGCTTTCAAATCAGGATAATTTTCCGAAACCGCAAACAAAGTTTTCAAAGTTCCAGAAAGCGCATTTTCCGTGGCTTCTTTTTCAGCTGGAGTCCCTGCGCCCATGGCAGCCGTTCTGGCAGCTGTCACTTTTTCAAACAATTCTTTTTCGTGGGTGGCATAGCCTTGCACAGTGCTGACCAAATTGGGAATCAAATCATGTCGGCGTTTGAGTTGCACATCAATGTCACTCCAGGCCTCATCAACTCTCACCTTTAGCGTAATCAGGCCATTATACATCCCCACTAAAGCCAAAACCAATAACACTAAAACAATAATCACAATTAGTCCACTTGTCATAATAATTTTGAGCCGACCAACATTGTAGCGTTTGCTACCTCGTTAGAGGCAAGTTAATTTACTTTAAAATGTAATACGCATCTTAAGTCTTTTCTATTACAATCATTATACACCTTTTTGACCTGCGTCAACAGAGACATGGAACATGCAACACGGAACATAGAACATAAGAGCCGAAACACCATATCTTCCTTTACCACAATTGGAACGGTTAGAACATTTATAACTTTTAGGATGTTCACCACAAATAGAACATTTATAACAATTATAACACTTGTGCCGCCCAGAACGCTTCCTGTGCTATAATAAGCTTAGCTAATCAACTAATCAAAAAACTTATGTTCAAATTCATCGCCCCTCACGCAATTTTCATTATTCCAATTGTGGTTGGCATCTTAGTGCAAATCATCAAATTTATCATCTACAGCTTGAAGCACGGTTGGGATTTTCGCTACATCTTCACCCATGGACACATGCCCAGCGCTCACACCGCCTTTGCCATTTCCATCATCACGGCCGTTGGATATTACGAAGGCATCAACGACGGATCTTTTGCCGTTGCCATTGCCCTGGCCTTTTTGATTATTGACGATGCCACTCGTCTGCGCATGCACCTCGGCGATCAAGGTCGCTATCTCAACATGCTGGTTGAACAACTCAACATCGACACTGAAAAATATCCCCGCCTCAAGGAACGCACCGGCCACCGCGTCAGCGAAGTTGTTGTTGGGGCAATTTTGGGATTTATTTTAACAATGCTTTTTATTTGGCTTTTTAATTAAGCACTTTTTCTCAATATAATTTTAAAAGCATACTATTTTAGTATGCTTTTAATTCTTAAATAAACACTCTTCCGTTTCGATAACTCATTTCCTTTATTGAAAAAATAATATCAATAAAGGAAATGCTTCTTACTTTTCGAAATGTCTTTATGCGACTCTCATGGAATTATTTTGTTTAAATATTTTCAACTACAGGTTGCGTTTCTTCGTATTAAAATAGATACTAATATACGGAAACACAACCATTTAAAAAATACTTTGTACCACATACTATTTTTCAAAAAAATCTCGCCATCAATAATCGCAAGGAGTTGATTGATTTTTTGGAAATTCAAGCGAAAAAAAGCAACCTGCCACTTGCTGTCAAAGATGTGGAAAGATTTTTGTTTTATCCCCAACAAGCCCAATGGATTTTGAAACTGCCGCAGTATTTGGAAGGGTTCAAGAAATAGCACCAACCTTTGGATGAAGTTTCAGCCCTATTCTGAAGCGAATAAATTTCCTATTTCTTTTTTGATTCCATGTCCGTTGCAATGCTTCAACATCCCCAGATATGCTTGCAGGCTTTGATTGAAATATTCAGCTGAAATTAAATCAGCTTCAAGACTTGAAAATCCCTGACTTATTTTTCGCATGATTCTTCTTTTTGTTTTTGTTCTCAATACGATGTGATTTGGCGAAACAACATATCCAAGAAAATCAATGCCTTGGCGATATTTCCTGATTATTATTTTATCCTCATGCAATTTTAGTTTTAATGTCGCTCTTAAAAATTCTTCGATGAAAACAATCAAATTTTTCAAGTATTCCTGGCGCTCACTAATCACAATAAAGTCATCACTATATCTTAGATAAAATCTAGCCTTTAAGGCATGCTTCATGAACTGATCGAGTTCATTCAT
>CAILTR010000057.1 GCA_903837175.1 uncultured bacterium | reverse complement strand
TTTTCTACAATGACATCCGCAGACATCAATCTTTAGAATACACAACCCCTAGAGAAGTGCATTTTCAATAGCTAATAATTTTTAAAAAATTTCCCTCTACTTTTTCTAATTTATCTGTGTTGACAAAGGAGACCACCATAAACCCTCAAAAATTTAGCCTTTTAAGTTAATTAATTGAAAATTATTTATAATGACCGAACCAGAAAAAAAACTCGTTAAATTACCTCAAAGCGTTACGATTAAAAAATTTAGTCAACTGCTTGCTTTACCGGTTTCTCAAATCATTACAGAGCTACTAAAAAATAATATCCTCGCGACTATTAACGAAGAAATTGATTTTGACACGGCAACCATTATCGCCCAAGATTTAGGCTTTGAGACTGAACCTGATTTAGAAATTTCAGACAGCGAAACGATTACCCTGGAAAAGTTGATTGATATTTGTAAGAAAGAAAAAGAATCTGGAAAAAACCTGCGTCCCCGACCGCCCGTAGTTACTATTCTGGGTCACGTTGATCATGGTAAAACTACTTTACTAGATACTATCCGTAAAGCTAGCGTGGCTGCCAAAGAAGCTGGTGGCATTACCCAACACATCAGCGCCTATCAAGTTAAAAAGAAGGGCCAATTTATTACTTTTATTGATACCCCAGGTCATGAAGCTTTTTCCGGCATGCGCGAGCGTGGAGTTAGTATCGCCGATATTGCGGTTTTAGTGGTGGCGGCTGACGATGGCGTCCGTCCTCAAACTAAAGAAGTAATTGAATATCTAAAAGATAAGAAAATTCCAACCGTCGTTGCAATTAATAAAATTGATAAACAAGATGCTAATTTAATGCGGGTTAAGCAAGAGCTAGCTGATAATGGGATCTTAATTGAGCAATGGGGTGGAAACGTCATGTGTGCTGAAATCAGTGCTAAACAAAACATCGGCATTGAAGGCCTGCTTGAAAGTATTTTATTGGTCGCTGAGATGGAAGATTTTAGAGTTGATGATAAACGCGATGGTCTAGCTGTTGTCCTTGAATCAAATTTAGATCCCCAGAAAGGACCTATCGCCACAGTTTTGATTAAAACTGGAACTTTAAAGGTTGGTCAAGATATTACCGCTGGCACAACTTACGGCCGAATTAAGAAAATTGAAGACTTTAGTGGTCGCAATCTACTAGCCGCAGGACCTTCTACGCCAGTTACCATCATGGGCTTGAGCGACACCCCAAATACTAACGACATTTTGCAAGTAGTTAGCGGAAAATCAATTGCGAGACTTAAATCAAAAGAATTCTCCGGTGGACTCATTGAACGAAAAGAGAAGGTTACTTCCCAAAAATTAATGCGCATCATTGAAGATGATAAGATTCAAAAACTAAATATTATCCTCAAAGCTGATGTGCAAGGTTCGCTTGAAGCTATCCAACAAATTATTTCTACTCTTAAAACCGACGAAGTAATCGTTAATTACGCCGAAACTGGCGTTGGCAATGTCACCGAATCAGACGTAAAAATCGGAGCGCCATCTCAGGCGATTATTTTCGGCTTTAATGTTGAAACAACCCCCGTAGCTAAACGCTTAGCTGAATCCAGTGGGGTGGCCATTAAAAACTTTAAAATCATCTATGAATTGGTTGAGGAAGTCAAAAAAATTATCATTGAAATGCTTCCGCCAGAGATTGTCCGCACAGACCTTGGAATGGTTTCAGTTTTAGCCATCTTTAAAACTGGCAAACGTGATATGATTGTCGGTGGACGCGTCAGTGAAGGCAAAATCATCAAAAATGCCCTGATTGAGATCAAAAGAGATGGAGAAATTATCGGTAAGGGTAAAATCGAAAATCTCCAACAAGACAAGAAACCAACCACTGAAGTCGGCCAAGGCAATGAATGTGGCGTCGTTTTTGAAGGCGACACCAAAATCAAGGAAGGCGACACCCTGATTGCCTACACTGAAGAAGAGAAGAAGAGAACATTATAGTTTATAAAGTTCGTAAAGTTAAAAGTTATAAAGTAAAAATTCTAGTCTATTATATTTAGCAACTTTATAAACTTTAAAAACTTTATGAACTTTGAACTTTTTAGCTTATGTCCCAACGCATCATCAAATTAAACAAGCTTATCAGAACCCACTTGGGGGAGATTTTTCAACGTGAACTTAGCCTCAAGCCAGGCGTTTTTGTGACAATTTCAAAGGTTGACACAACCCCGGATCTCAGATATACTCGAGTGTTGCTAAGTGTTTTCCCCTTCAAGGATTCTCAATATGTCCTAAAAACAGTTGGGAAGGAAAAATATTCCCTGCAAGGAGCGCTTAACAGAAAATTGGTCACCAAACCACTGCCAAGATTGGTTTTTCAAATTGACTCAACCGAAGAAAAAGCTGATGAAATTGAAAAGATTTTGTTGCAAATTTAAAACCTTGTTTTACTTTTTATAGCTCTGCAAAGACCCTAAACTTTCTCAGTTTAGGATTTTTTATTCAAATTATTTTTTATTCGCAATTCGTGGATTAGTATTTATTCGCAGATTAGCCTCGCATCTAGATGAAAAATTTTACTACCGAATTTAATAGTCTTTCTTATGTGATCAAAAAATCTCAGCGGATTTTGCTTTTTGCTCACAATGGACCAGATGGCGATACTTCCGGCAGTGTGCTTGCTTTGAAAGAATATCTCGTCTCAATTGGAAAAACTGTCGATATTGCCTGTAACGAGCCCCTTCCCTCCTTTTTGGAAACCTTGACGGCTTATGATTTTAAACTTCCTGAAAGTCTGGACTTGGAAAGTTATGATGCAGTAATCGCTACCGACAGCGTGGAGCGTGGTTTTCAAGCAGTCTTGCCAACCTTGCCAGAAAAAACTGCCACTATCATCATTGATCACCATCCCGACATCGACATTTCAGCTGACATTGTTATTTTAGATTCAAAAAGCTCTTCAGCTTGCGAACTGATTTACGAATATTTTGTTTCCCAAAATATCCATATCACAAAAAACATTGCAACTTATCTGATGATTGGAGTACTTTCAGACACTGGCAACTTCCAACATTCCAACACTTCCACTCGAGTGATGGAAATTTCATCTGATCTAATGAAAAAAGGAGCATCTTTTTCAAAGATCATCGAGGCAACTTTTGCCAACAAGAAACTTTCCACCCTGAAACTTTGGGGCATCGCTTTTGAAAAAGCCAAAATAAACCCAAAAAATGGCCTTATCACGACAGTTCTGACCAAAAAAGACATTGAGGATTGTAACGCTTCCACTGAAGATATCGGACAAGTTGCTTCTATCCTAAACACTGTCCCTGGCACAAAATTTTCCCTGGTTCTTTCTGAACGAGATGATGGAACCATCAAGGGCAGTCTTCGCAGTGAACAATACAAAGGTGTCGACGTTTCCGAAATTGCCCATCTTTTCGGTGGCGGTGGCCACAAACTCGCCAGCGGTTTCGAAGTCAAAGGCCAAATCAAAGAAACCGAAACTGGTTGGGAAATCATCTAAAATTTCCAATGACTAATATCCAATGTCTAATAAAATCCAAAGTTCAAATGTCAAAAATTAGGATTTAGAATTTTGAGCTTTATTGGAAATTAGAAATTAGGATTTAGGATTTAAAAAGACACTTTAATAAACAAACTAGTTTTATTCTGCTACAATAGAAATATAAAACAATAAATTTAAATCTATGCTAATAGGTTGTCACGTTTCAATTGCAGGAGGAGTTTTCAAAGCGCCTGAGCGGGCGGCTGAACTTGGAGCTGAAGTGATGCAAATTTTCACCCGCTCCCCTCAAGGCGGCAAAGCCCCCACCCTGACAAATGAAATTTGTCAGGAATTTAAAATTTCAAATTTAAAATTTAAAATTAAGGAAATTGTTGTGCACACTCCCTACTACATCAATTTCGCTTCTTCAAACAATCGTATCCGCTATGGCTCAATCAGTGTTTTGCGTGATGAGCTTGAACGCGCGAGTCTCCTCGGTGCCGAATATGTCATGACTCATCTTGGCAGTGCGGGTCAACTTTCAGAAAAAAAAGCTAACGAAAAAACTATTGAAGCGTTGAAAAAATCCCTGGAAGGTTACGCTGGGTCAACAGAACTGCTAATTGAAAATGCTGCCGGCGCCGGCAAAATCATGGGCGCAACTTTTGCACAAATTGCTGAAATTATCAAAGGCGTAAATCACCCCAAGCTAGTCGGCATTTGCCTTGATACACAACATTCTTTCGCCTCCGGCTATGATTGGCGCGATTTCCAAAGCACTTTGCAAAAAATCGACACTGAAATAGGTCTGGATAAAATCAAACTCATCCACGCCAATGATTCAAAAACCGAGCTAGCTTCTAACAAGGATCGCCACGAGCACATCGGCAAAGGCCTCATCGGGCAGGAAGCGTTCAAAAACATTGTCGCTTTTGCAAAACAAAATGACGTTTCCATGATTTTGGAAACCGAGCATGAAGGAGTTGTGGAAGATATTGAACTGTTGAAATCTTTCAGATCCCAAAAATCCTAAACGCATACACACCATAAAAAAATATTTATTCTCAATATCCCAATATACAATATCCTGGAGAATATTTAAAAAGGCAGTAACTCGATTAATTCGAATCGCTGCCTTTTATTCTTTATATTGTTACATACAAAACGAACTCCTCAAAAGGACTCTTTAATGGTATGCATAACCTATTCCTACTACTTATTAAATACGCCTCCTCACTATTTATTGCAACATTTATTGCACCATTAGGGCTATTACTTTTAAAAATCCCACCATCCTCAAGAAACTCAAGGGTTATTTCTATCCCATAACCCCTTATTTCTGATCCAAGATGGCCACAGCTAGGACTAAATTGTCCATAACGCATACTTATCTCAGTATCTCTGTTAAAACACCCCCTTATTTCTTCTTTCTTCTGTATTGCTTCCAGCAAATCATTTAAAGTCCTCATTTTATTTACCCCCTTCTTTTGTTGTTTTTAAAAATACTTGTCTATACTGTTTCTTTCTAATTTTATCGTAACGGTGTACTATAGCAGTTTTTAATTTAAACGTCAATAATAACGCCATATATTTGTGATGCTTAGCATTATTTAGCTCAATAAAAGCACTATTAATGTTTTAGATATTGACATTTTTGTCGTTATTTACTAAAATTGACTTATGGAACGGCTACAAAACGAATTATTCAGCATTGGTCTAAGCAACAAAGAAGCAAGAATATACCTAGCTTGTCTTGAGCTTGGCCCAACCAATATCCAAAATATCGCTAACAAAACCAACATCAAGCGTAGTACTGTCTATGAAACTTTAGAAAACCTCAAAGAAAAAAGTTTGATGCATGTGACAACCAAAGGTAAAAGAAAGCAATATCTCGCATCTGAACCTGAAAACCTTTTACAAACAATTAAAGAAAAAGAGCGGGCACTCAAAGAAATTCTTCCTCAACTCAAATCCATCAACAATATCGGTTTTGCCAAACCAAAGATAACTTTCTATGAAGGTAAAGAAGGACTTCGCGATATCTATATGGAAGCACTAAAATCTTCCACCAATAATGCTGATTGGATTTCGCCAATGAAATCTGTTCTGGAAACCGTCGGCATCGAATGGATGGAACACTACGTCGAACTCAAAGTGAAAAAGAATTACTGGATTCGTTCAATTCATGTTTCCGATCTTCTAATCGATTCATACAAATATCAAGATCCCGCTACTTTTGAAAAGACTCTGCGTGATGTACGCTTTTCGCCAAAAAATATGCAGATTCCCAATGCCATTGGAATATATGACAATAAGGTTGCAGTTTTAAGTTCACGTAAAGAAGGTTTCGGTTTTATCATAGAAAGTGAAGATTATGCACAATCAATGCGCGAACTTTATTCCCTTCTCTGGGACAAAAGTAAAACTTGGAATCAACTTCACGTCGAAGAAAAAAATCTCCCATCAAAGCAAGCTCCTCAAAAAGCCACCGAAGAAGATATTTATTATTGAAAATTTTTCGCAACAATTCCTAGATCATGAACAGCCTCTTTTATTTTCTTCCCAATTAAAAAGGCGGTAGTCGTTTGACTCCGCCTTTAACCATAGAACTCGATGGCAAGAGAAACTATTTTTTAATCTCTCTTGCCAGGCCTGCTAATCATCTCTCTTAGTATGCCCCTAGAATCAGAGGCAAATTCTCGACAGGCCCGCCAGCAAGAATAAAATCTGAACACTGACGAAAGCGTTCATCTTTTTTAACCCAAGCATCAATTCTCCCAAGAACTTTTTTCAAATCTGACATCCAAGGCTTGATGTCTTCTGGTTGAAGAATTCCGTCACAAAGCAAATGTCCAATTGTATGCGTAAGTGGCCCAGGAGAATGGATAGAATTATGCCCAGCGTCTGAAACATTAGGATTTGCTAAACGGCATATTTCTTTTAATTCCTTAAGACTTTTAGCTTTAGCCTCGTCTCCGTTTTTCGGCATCCAATCTTTGATCTTGTTCCAAACATTACTCAAATCAGATACAGTTGCAGAAAGTTCAGACCAAAGTGGCGGAAGTTTTTCTTCAAGCCGAGGCTCATTTTCTGCGACATAACATTTGTCATGCCAAGCGGGATCACTAGCAGGAATTATTGAATAACCTCCTGGAACATAGACATGTTCTTTACCTCCACAAAATAAACTACCAGCTATCAAATGTTTCAATTTTCTTTCTCCTGCAAAGGGAGCAACGTCTCGATTAAACCTCTGCTTACGAACAAAAGTAATTCCTACTTCTTCCAATTTCAACTCGATCTTCAAGGCCAAGCTGAGTTCAGCTCCTGTGAGCAAAACAACCGCAACATTAGGATGTTGCTTTCTTATGGCAAGGATAAATCCCCAGGCAACTACTCCTCTTCCCAACTCAAGGTCGCTCACGACGAGATCGATATCAGAAATTGAGACAGGAATTTTTCCATCCAAATCTTCTATTCTGAAAGATTCACGATTTTCATCTGTGATGTGAACTAACTCGACCTCCCATCCTTCTTTTGCAAGAACTTCGCCTGTAAGATTCAGGCAAACCAGCGTGTCGTCAATAATTAATGCTCTCATTTCAAATCTCCGTTTTTTTGATATTAAATTTTCAAGTTGCTTGTTAAGATATTTTCTTATTTCATCCTAACAGCGTATTATATACCATTTTGGACATAATTTCAATAGTTATCTTTTATTTTTATCAATAATGTACTATAATAGCAATATAATAATAAGATTTAAAAAATGAACCTCACAGACTTCGACAAAAAAATCCTTTTTGAGCTCGACAAGGATGGCCGAGTCAGCTTTTCGGAGATCGCCAGAGTTCTCGGATCCACGCCCCAAGTCGTGAAATATCACGTTGAGCAACTGCAAGAAAAAGGCATCATTAAGCACTTTTGGGCTTTTATTGACTATGATAAAGCTGACTATTCTTTCTTTTGGGCCTATTGGCTCAAATTCGCTGGCCTTAGCAAGGAAAAGGAGGCTGAAATGTACGCCGATTTCAATTCAAACAAATTCATCCCCATCATCATGCGCTCGGACGGCTATGCGGATGTGATGATTGCTATAATAGCTAAGGATATTTTCCATCACAATGAAATCCTGCAAGATATTTTCAGCAAATACGGTGCTTTCATAGCTCAAAATGATATTTTTATAGGTTTGGGCTTTGTAAAATTCCCACGGACATATTTAGTCGGCAAAAAAAATGAATTTCAAAAGTTTGCCGTTTCGGGGGGCACAACTGAGAAAATCAAACTTTCCGAAACTGACCGCAAAATCATTTCGCTGCTTTTGGAAGATGGGCGCATGGAGTTCACTAAAATTGCCAAAATTCTTGGCGTCTCAGTCGGACTCGTCCACAAACATTTCAACAAACTTGAAAAAAATGGGGTCATCACTAAAATTGCCTGCACCTTGGGATATCAAAAAGCCGGCCTCCTCTTCTATCGGGTTTTATTCAAAATTGTGCAATTTGATCAAAAGCGCATCGATGATCTCTATGAGTTTTGCTGTCTCCATCCCAATATTATCAATTACGTCAAGGGAATGGGAAATTAGGAGTTGATGCTCGACATTGAGGTTGAAAACCGCGAGGTCATTCGAGACCTCATTCGCGAAATGAAAAATCGTTTCAAAGATATCATCCGCCAAGTCGAAATCAATGAGATCTATCAAATGGACAAATTCACCCAAATGGCGATAGAATATCCTCAGCTTTCAAAAAATTTGCGCAGCAATATTCAACTATCCGAAAATGTCCAATCATCCTAGTTTCGCATTTCTCACCATTTTTTCCATTAACTCCCCATTAATCCCTTTTTTTATTTCCCCCTTGTTTTCCAGCAACCCCTCAATTTTTTATTTCCCCATTAATCCCTTTAATCCCCTTAACCCCTTTAATTTTATGCTAATTGCCATCATCTCAGATTCTCACGATAACCTACCAAACCTCAAAAAAGTTTTGAACTATTGCCGTGAGCAGAAAGTTGAAAAAATGATCCACTGCGGAGACCTGGCAACCATTGAAACTCTTGATTTTATCAACGACAACTTTTCAGGAGAAATTTTCTTCACTTTTGGCAACATGGATGCAGGTCATATTGCAGGCTATCCTTTCAAAAACAATCAATACAAGCAGACTCAGATATTCCCAGACTATGGAAAAATTGAAATAGCAGACAAAAAAATTGCTTTTGTTCACTATCCAGAA
>CAILTR010000056.1 GCA_903837175.1 uncultured bacterium | reverse complement strand
TTTTCTACAATGATACCCGCAGACATCAATCCTTGAAATACGCAACCCCTAGGGAAGTGCATTTTCAATAGCTAATAATTTTTTAAAAAATTCCCTCTAACTTTTCTAATTTAGCTGTGTTGACAAAGGGGACCACCATACATTTTAGCATGGTATGACATTTCTAAAAAACGCATGGTATGACATTACTATATATTTATGACACATATTTTTTGCTGAATATCAAAAACTGATAAAATGTATTTTTTGGCTATGTTGAGCAATTTTTAGGCAAAAAAAGACCCGCCGGGCGGCGGGTTTGGAGGGTGGATAACTCTTGAGGACAGCTTGGTAGGAATTAGGAGTTAGGAATTAGTAAATAAAAAAACATCAATTTTTAATATTTTAATTGTTACTACAACCTACAAGCTAACTCCTACGACCTGACTAGAGGTCTGTTCCCGAATAACCTAGATTCAAAGATTTATTAATAAGGGGAAAATCTGGGACGATATTACCAGGTCCCATAATTCCAAAGAGGGCCCAGTTACAAAAGGATGGGTCGCGCGGAAAACATCTTTCAATGACTCCGTTTTTGATTTCCAAGGCGCACAAAATTTCTCCGCGCCAAGCTTCCACTGCGCCCAAACCAAATCCATCTTTAGTTTCAAAAGTAGTTTTGATTTCTCCTTCGGGAATATTTTTAATTATTTTTTCAATCAAAGCCAACGAGGTTTCAAGTTCTGCAATTCTGATCAAATATCTCGCATGCACATCTCCCTTGCTTTCTTTGGCAACTTCAACTGGATATTCTTTGTAAGCGCCGTGCGGATGATCTCGGCGAATGTCTCGATCAAGTCCAGAGGCGCGAGCTGCAATGCCAAGGGCCCCAAGTGCTTTGGCAGCCTCAAGTGGAAGCACGCCAGTGGTTTGCAAACGATCTAAAAAACCATCCGAGGCTAGCGCTTGAGCGACAATCCCCTGCATCTCACTACAAGCAAGCTTCGAGATTGAAAGAATTTTTTCAAGTCTTTCATTGGTAATATCAAGTGCAAAACCGCCTGGAACAATAGCGCCGCGCCAAAAACGATTACCGAAAATTACGTTCGAAAGTCGCATCAGCCTTTCCTTAATTCGAAAACCATTAGCTGCAATAAAAGAATAACCTGTACCCATCCCGCCAATATTAGCCAGGTCATGAATATGCATCGTAATTCTTTCCAGTTCGCAAATTAATGTGCGCAGATACTGGGCGCGAGCAGAAACCTGACAAGCTGAAATTTTTTCAACCGCCTGCACAAAAGCTAGCGCGTGCGAAGCTGCCATATCCCCAGAAAGTCTTTCAATAAAAGGTAGTCCCGCAGCAACCGTCTTATTTTCTAATAATTTTTCGACGCCTTTATGGGTAAAGAAAAGTTTTCCTTCTAGCGTTAAAATTCTTTCGCCAGCCACGTTAAAACGAAAATGTCCTGGTTCAATAATCCCAGCGTGAATCGGCCCAACTGGAATTTCAAAAATCCCTTCGCCTGCAACATGATGCATCGGATAAGCCACCTTGGCTTTTTCAAGTTTTGTGCTTAATGCAAAATCTTTCCGCAGCGGAAAAGCTCCCTCGGGAATATTTTCGTGACTGACAAGCCGTCGCGGATCAGGATGGCCGACGGCCGTAATTCCAAACATATCTTGCAAATAACGCTCGTACCAATGAGCAGCCATAACGGTAGCCGTGATTGAAGGATATCGCGGATCATTTTCTGGAATGGACGCTGAAAGCTTAAGCCACTCGTGGGATGCATCATTGCCAAAAACAACCTGCACGCCATAAGTTTGATTTTCCCGGCGGTTGTCAGTTCCAAAAAGCGTTGCCAAAGTCAGCCCATAATCATTGACTAATTTCGTTGCCACCTCGGCCAGGTCTTCCCTACTGACAGTTGCTGAAATAGTATCCAGTTTTTGGTCGACAAATTTAACCTGCGGGAAATTCTTTATGATTTCTATTATATTCATACTTTTTTTATAAAAAATAAAATGGTATTTAACAAATTTCTAATTTTGAATTATGAATTTTGAATCAATTTTGAATTATCTAAAATTTCAAACATTCTGTCATTAGGCTTTTATTCGAAATTCAAAATTATAAATTTAAAATTATTGCTTTACGATATAAACCGTATCTTTCGCAATGCTATTGATAAATTGAAAGCCATTGCTTGAGGACAAAAAGAAAGTCAGACCAACAATTAAAACTAGCTGCGTTGCCATCACCCAATGCGTAATATTCCACCGCTCTTTTACTGGCACTTGCTCTTTTTCAGTAGCGGAAAAAAGCATCCCAACGGTTGTTTTCAGCATCGCATACGCAATAATACTTAGCGCCAGCAAAATAAATAGCGAGAGGATTGGATGCAAAGCAAAGGCAGTCGCGAAAAGTATATATTCACTCACAAATAAAGCCGAAGGTGGCAAAGCAATAATTGCTAAAATTCCCAGTAAAAATAAGGTTGCGGTATACGGCGCTTTCTTCATTAAACCTTTTATCTCGCTTGTTTGGGTAGTTTTATAATTAATTAAAATTTCGCCCGCCCCAAAAAACAACATTGATTTTGTCAGGGTGTGTCCAATCATATGAATCACGCTAGCTAGCATACCCAGCGGTGAAAGTCCCAAGGCAAAAGTAATCAAGCCCATATGCTCAACGCTCGAATAAGCGAGCATTCGTTTATAATTACTTTGTACCAACATCATCAAAGCTGGCAGTAAAATTGAAATAAAACCAAAAAATAAAAAGAGTTGACTTGTCCAGGCGCTACTGCCAAGTGCTAGGTCCGTAATAAATCTAAAGCGAATAATTCCATAGAGCGCAATGTTCAGCAAAATTCCAGAAAATAAACCGGAGATTGGTGACGGCGCGTTACTGTGGGCATCCGCCAACCAAATATGCATCGGCACCAAACCAAGTTTTGCCCCAAAACCCACAAACAAGAAAACAAAACCCCATTTTACAATTTCCGGAGAAATTAAGTGAGCATTTTGGAAAAGGGCCGTCAAAGTAAAGATCTCTCCCCCACTAACTCCGCCAAGCGAAGAGCCGTAACTAAAAAGTAAAATTCCCAATAAGCCCAAGCTGATTCCCGTTGAACAAATAATAATATATTTCCAAGCAGCTTCAGCTGAAGTTTTTTTACGATAAAGTCCCACTAAGAAGGTCGAGGAAAGCGTCGTGCCCTCCAGTGCCATCCAGAGCATTAAAGAATTATTAGCCAGCACGGTTAAAATCATACACAGCGCAAAAAGATGAAATAAAGTAAAATATAATTTTAAATCCGCTAAAGAAATTATCCGTTCCTTATATTCGTGGCCGATATAGCGGAAACTAACCAAGGAGGCTGCTAAATAAACAAAGGCTACTAGCGACGCCATCAAAGCCGAAAAGCCGTCCAAAAGCCAAACGGAACTATGCCAACTACTAGCGACATTAAAAAGCACGGGCAAGGCGATTGCGAAAACCGAAAGACTTCCCAATATGGATAGCAGTAAGGTACTGCGTAAAACTTCTTTTTCTTTTTTCAGAAAAATTGCGCAGGCACTAGCCCCTAAAATTAAAATGATTGTGATAATTGGAGTCATATGAATTAATTATTTTGCTAAAATTATTTTAAATTTATTTTCGAAATATCCTTTTTTATGCGGAATTAACTTAAACATCAAAGCTGGCTTACGAAGGAGCTAAGCTCCGATTCCGAGCTTAACTCCGGGATAGCAAACTACAACTAATTAAGTTAAGTTGGTATAACTTATAAAAATTCGAATTTCCTTTACTCAGTCAAATTGCGCAACTCTTCCGTATCAGAGGAGCCATGAAATTCCCTAATTCGCAAACCTAAAACAGATAAAATAAAAGCGCTAGCCACGATAATCACAAAAACGCCCAGCTCAATTACCAGCGGCAAAGATTTTACCGTCACTAAGGTAAAGACCGTAACGCCATTTTCCAAAATCAGTAGACCCAAAATTTGAGATAAGATATTGCGATGAATAATCATCGTAGCTAGGCCGATACCAGTTAGAGCAATCGAAACGTAAAGCAAAGTATCCGACGAAACTACCCCAATAATCGGCGTATTTTTCATAATAAACAAAGTTACCCCCAAAATAGCCACGATTACAAAATAACTCGAAGTGGGCTTTAGAAAAGAGGGCGCACTAATTAAATCCTTATTTTTGCGTTGCGCATACCTAATTACAAATGGCACCATGATTACTTTAATTAAAACGGTAACCAGCGCAAAAATCCAAAGGTGTTGTTTTTCTTCTGGTGAAGATAGGAAGGATAAACTCAGGGCAATACCTGCGATAGAAAAAGAAGAAAGTGCGTAATATCTAACCATTGCAAAACTACGCGCTCGACCAAATAAAAGCACAACGAAAAATACCGCCAACGCCCCAAAAAAGGCGGGATATTCAAGCTTAACATTGATAAAAGCCGAAAAAAGCGCAATGAGCATTCCAGCGAGAGCAGTAAAAAAAGCCACTGACATATATTCTTGCATCCGATAAAAACGCATTTTGACAATAGTCGATTCCAGTAAAGCTAACAAGCCCATCGTAATAACCACCTTCAAAATTCCAATTAGAACTGCCAGCAGAATTGAGAAAAAATTAAGTCCACTGACTGCAAAAACGCTAACTGGAAAAACAAAATTAGCCAGTAAAATAGCAAACACCGTTAATTTAAGCGTGCTAGCATATTCCAGCATGGCCAAATAAGGTCCAGAGTATTCCAAAATCATCGCTTCATGCACCATCGTCAATTCCAAATGCGTGGCAGGATTATCCACGGGATAACGAGCATTTTCCGCCAGCGTCACTAGCAGAAAAGCAAAGACTGAGAGCAGTAAATAAGGATGCGCAAAAATTAGCGATTGGCCAACCATCCCATCAATGGCAAAAGTACCACTCACAAAACTCATCGCTACAAAAATCATAATAACCGTTGGCTCAATTAAAGCAGCAATCGTCATCTCACGGCTAGCGCCCATCCCGCCAAAAGCGCTCCCCGTATCAAGTCCGCCCAAAACCAGAAAAATCGAACCCAACATCAACATCCCAGCCACAAATAGAAAGTCACTCAAGCTAGCAAATTTGCCACCCGTAAAAAGCAACGGCAAAACGAAAGCTAAAACCAGACTACTAGCAAGGACCACAAAAGGAACTGCCCGAAAAATCCAAGAAGTGACATCTGAAATTACCATCTGTTTTTTAAAGAGCGTTGCAAAAGTATAATACGGTAGCAAGGGCGATGCGCCGTGGCGACCCTGCAAGCGAGCTTTAAAAAATCTAACCAGCCCCATGGCTAGTGGCGCAATCGAAAGAACGAAAATAGCTTGCAGAAAGGTTGAAAATAATGGACCCATAAAAATTATAAAAAGATAATTAAAGCGCCAATTAAAGTTCCCAGGACAAAAAGGAGATAATATTGAATCCGGCCACCCTGAATAACTTTAATTTTTTCCGCAAAAAAATGCAGGGTAGCGACAATCGGTTGGTACAGCCGCTGCCTCCAAATTGAATCAAAAGACAAAGCGAAAGCATATTTTCTAATCCAGGCATTAGTTATTACTACTGGTTGCGATTCAAAACGCTTATGCCGTTTAATCAAAGGCATAAAGAAAAAACGAATCGGCGCCGTAAAAGCCGTCGCGCTATATTCCATCGTCTCATTAATCGGCTGTCCGCAATCCCAAGTTTGATATTTTCGCTCAGCATTAGCTTTGACAAAATAGCCATAAACTAAATACGCAACGGCGGTTAAAATAACGGGAAAAAGAAAAACTACTGCTGAAGAAAGTTGGCTCGTAACCACCAACCTCTCCCCTACAACTTTGCCTGTCAGGAGTTGAGCGTTAACATTAAGAAAATTTACAAGTGCCCTTGCAAAAAATCCTAAAATTAAAACCCCGAGCGCCAAAATTAAAATTGGAAAAGTCAGTAACCAATCTGCTTTTTCACTAAGCTTTTCAAGCTTTTTCTGACGAGGCAAACCTAACATCGAAATGCCAAAAGTTTTTATCATCGCAAAAACTGCCAAGCCGCTAACCAAACCGCTGATTGAAAGTACGATGATCAGAACGATAATAACTTCAGTTTTAAGCTCCGAGCTATGCAGGAAAGCAATGATGTTTTGAATAAAGCCCCACTCTCCGTAAAAAGTCCCAAACGGCGGAAGTGGTAAAGAACCGATAATTGCTAGCAGAAAAGCAAAAGAAAAAAATGGCGCAACCTTAGCCAAGCCGCCCATAAACTCTAAATTTCCGGAGTGGAAACGATTAAGGATGACCCCACTACTTAAGAAAAGAGCCGTTTTAAAGAAAGCATGACTAGCCACATGAATAATCGCAAAAACTAAAATAATATTAGCAATCGCAATTATGCCAAGTTCGCTACTTTGAGCTAATAAATAAAGCGCTGCGCCCAACATCGTAAAAATAATTCCTAGATTTTCAATACTACTAAAAGCAAAGGTGCGCTTTAGATCTCTTTCGATGACCGCGTGAATAACGCCCACCACCGAAGACAACAGACCTAAGATAATCACAACTAAACCCGCCCAGCTCGGCAAACCCGTCAGCGCAAACACCACGCGGATAAAACCATACACCGCCACTTTAAGCATCAGGCCTGACATTAGCGCCGAAACATTGCTTGGCGCCTGAGGGTGAGCTTCTGGTAGCCAAACGTGGAAAGGTACTAGCCCCGCCTTACTCCCAAAACCAAATAAAAATAATAGAAAAGCTAAAGCCAATGACGCTGCTGGTAGACCCTGCGAAACGATTCCAACATCAGCTAAATTGAAAAGCAAGGAGCCATTACCTAAAATTAGAAAACCGCCTAAAATCGCCGAAGCGCCCAAATGAGTCATCACAAAATAAAGGAAAGCCGCTTTCAAGGATTTCTCCTGTCTGTCGGCAAAAACTAAAAAGAAAGAAGCAATCGACATCACTTCCCAAAAAGCCAAGAATGAAAAAGTATTATTAGCCAGCAGGACGCCTTGCATCCCAAAAACAAAAACCACAATCAGAAATTGAGTTAGCGTTGGACTATAAGTTTCACTGTAAAGTTCTAAGTAGCGCAAACTATAAACCCCAACCAAGCCAGCCACTAAACTGATAAGAGTAAAGAAAATAGCTGAAAGTAAATTCAGCACTGGCGAAAATTGAAAAAACCAAACGACTTTTAGTAGGATTATTTCTTCCGTTGGAAAATTAAATAAATAAAACGCGCCAGCTAAAAAACCGATCAGATTTGAAAGCACAAAAAGTTGGACCGACTTTTTCCACTGCCCTCCAACCAAAGCAAACCCGGCTGAAAAAATAAGTCCCAGGAAATAAGCAAACAGACCATACGCTATAAAATTTATCGTCATAAGCTTTAATTAGTTTTTTGCTGTTTAAGGGCCTGCAAAACTCCGCGCAAAATTTCCGTCGGAGTCGGCGGATCACCAGGAATTTTAAGATCCACTGGAATTACTTTATCCACACCCCCAACTACCGCGTAAGAATCCTTCCAAATTCCGCCGTCGCAAGCGCCGTCGCCAATAGCCACCACCAGGCATGGCTGAGGTGCGGCTTCATAAGTCGTGCGCACTGCTGTTTCCAGGTTACGCGTTATTGGCCCAGTGACAAAAAGCAGATCCGCATGGCGCGGAGAGGCCACAAAAGAAAGCCCAAAGCGGTCGATATCATAATAAGCGTTATTTAAGGCTGTCAGCTCGATTTCTTCGGCATTGGAAGAACCGCCATCAACTGCCCGAATGCGAAGCGAACGCCCACCATAAAGGTTTTTTACCACCTCGGCCACTTGGCGTCCAACTTCCTCAAAAACCGCGTCTTGAGGAAAATCCATTATTTTCTCCTTACTTTCAGTCACCCGAGGCCCAAAAAATAAGATTTTTAACAATTGGAGAGATTTCATAAAAGGTAGTTAAAACTTGATATTTATACGTCTTAGCTTGTAATGTTATCTATTCTGCTTGATATTTTCAATTTTGGCAAGAGCTTGCCCAAAAATCCTAATGTCAAATTTCTAATATCTAATAAAATCCCAAATCTCAAACTCAAAGTTTGAAAATTTGGATTTAAGTCATTTATTAGTCATTAGGATTTAGTCATTAGACATTAAAAACTAAATTTGAATCACTACT
>CAILTR010000055.1 GCA_903837175.1 uncultured bacterium | reverse complement strand
TTTGTAATGGATGATATACATCCAGCGTAGTCTTTTCTTGGCTTCAGCTGATAAATGGTACCGCTTAGGGTTAAGGATGTTTTCTGCTATTATTTGCATAGAATCTCTAGGGTCTTCAATGATTAATTGAGTAAATCTAGAGATGATACTGTATTTTTCCATTTTAGGCATGTCAGAGTGTTAAGTATGACATGGGCGAGTGCAAAGAATTGCTAAAAATTGCAAAATGAAATAAGCTTAAAATTAATAATCTTTTTTAATTTAAATAAAATTTCATTACAGGTATTTTGTTTTGTAAGCTAAAGAGATAAGAAGTTTACCCCGTAGCGAATGCTATTTGGGGCTAATACCTAAAAGCTATTATTATGACAACTCAAGAAACAGAAGCTAAGCCAGGTAAATCTGCTCAAAACGATGGGGAGCAACCTGTGAAAGTAAAATCCTTTGAGGAAATCGAGGAGCATCTGCAAACCAATTTGATTCAGATTGGCATGGAAATTGCGGAGATTGAAAATTTTTTGAAGTTGGGCGAGGAACTTTTGGAAAAAGAGCGCAAACTCCAAGAGGCTAGTACTGAAAAAGATGAGGAGATAATTACGAGTTATAAAAATGATATTACTAAGTTACAACAAGGCTTGGAAATGTTTTTAAGTATTAAGGAGGAAATGGAAAATACGCTAGCTAAGCTTCATCAAACCAAAGCGAAGGCGGATGAATACATCAAATAAAACTTTACGAACTTTATAACTTTATAAACTTTATAACTAAAGTATGAGCAAAAAAACCATTATCATTTCGTTGGGAGGATCCTTAATTGTGCCAGAGGAGATTGATTGGCAGTTTGTGAAAAAATTTAAGAAAGTTATTGAAAGCAATATCGCGAAAGGGTATCGCTTTATTATTATCACTGGGGGCGGTAAAACTGCACGCAAATATATTGAAGCTGGAGTTAAAGTTGGTGGGGTTGATAACGAAGATAAGGATTGGCTCGGAATTCATTCAACGCGACTAAACGCACATTTTATTCGAACAATTTTCAAGCAGTACGCTCACCCGACAATCAATCGGAACCCGTACGATCTAGAGGGTTTTTTAAAGGCCAAGGAGCCGATTTTGGTGGCGGCTGGTTATAAACCGGGAAATTCGACGGATTATATCGCCGTGCTACTAGCTAAACAATTTGGCGCAACTAAAATCGCTAATCTTTCTAATATTGATTACGTTTGCGATAAGAATCCGCAAAAATATCCTGACGCTAAAAGAATTAAAGCGATTAATTGGAGCGATTTTCAAAAAATTGTGGGCGACACTTGGGATCCAGGCGCCAACGTACCATTTGATCCAATTGCTTCAAGAATGGCTGCTAAGGAGGGAATGGAGGTAGTAATTCTCAATGGCAAAAAGCTTGCCAACTTTGAAAAATATTTAAATGGAGAAAAGTTTGTTGGCACGACAATAAAGTAAGAAAAAAGACATAAAAAAATTCATCTTGCAATGAATTTTTTTATAACCTAAATTATTTTTCCACTTTAAAATATTTCAGGAAGATATAGATAACAAAATAAAAAAGCAGGGCGATGATGAGTGAAATTATCAGATAGCCAACGATTAAAGGTAGGGCTAAATCGAGTAAAATTGCTTTGCTGAAAAAGAACTTTAAACCCATCTGATAAGTTCGGTCAAATTGGGCATAGAGAGATGCTAGTGTTTGGTTAAAAAGCAGACCGCCAGTCAGCGCTGCTAAGGGTAATAGCGCAAAGGTAGTCCAAGAGTTAGTAGCCAACATCCCAATCAGGGCCGAGGGCTTATTAAAACCAAGCAACGTAACAAAAACGAGGGTTGTCGTAATTCCTTCTACCGGCATAATCCCAAAAAAAATCCCCAGGGCTGCGCCAGCGGCGATATTATGGGCACTATCTTCTAGATCAAAGAAGCTTGCAAAGAAGGCTTTAATTTTGTGGACGGTTTTTTTCATTTGTTAATCATAGCTTGAATTTCGGTCTTGGACAATAGCGAGAAATATGTTATATAGAAAGCATATGAGTAAACTAGTATTCGACATTGAAACAATCGGCGAAGATTTTGAAACCTTGGATGAAACCACCCAAGGTGCTTTGACGCATTGGATTAAAAGGGAGTCTCAATCGCCCGAAGAAACTGAGAAACTTTTTTCAGAGGTTAAAAATGGACTTTGTTTTTCGCCACTGACTGGCCAAATTGTGGCTATCGGGGTTTATGATGTCGAAAAAGATAAAGGCGCAGTTTATTTCCAAGCACCGCAGGCAGAAATTTCAGACAGTGAAGACGGCAACATCAAATTCCGAGTTTTGAGTGAAAAAGAAATGCTCGAGCAGTTTTGGAACTTGGCTCAAAAATACGATGAGTTCATCAGTTTCAATGGTCGCACTTTTGATGTGCCATTTTTACTGATTAGAAGTGCCATTCACGGCATCCGGCCAACCAAAAATCTGATGGCAAACCGTTATCTTTCTAGTCAACCCAAAAATGCCAGACACATTGATTTGCTTGATCAACTGACTTTTTATGGCGCGGTCCGTCGCAAAGGAAGCCTGCATCTTTTCGCTCGGGCTTTTGGTATTGAAAGTCCCAAAGCTGCTGGCATCACTGGCGATCAAGTCGGCCAACTTTTCCAAGAAAAAAGATTTCTCGACATTGCCAAATACAACGTCGGTGATTTAATTGCCACCAAAAAACTTTTTGAAAAATGGGAAAAGTATATTAAATTCTAAAATGTGTCGGTTCAGGGTCTCTGACCTGCCTGCCCGCCTTTGGAGGGAATCGAAATAGTTCTACAAAATTAGTTTCATAAATAAGAACGGTGCAGTTCAAGTCGGAGACATTGAACTGACAAATAGTTACTGATTACTGATTACTAGTTACTGTTTTTTTATTTTTTCTTCACGCTAAAACCTTTCGTCTCCTTATCCAAAATCTTGGCTGCTTCGACGTCTTTGCGGGCGGAAGGGGAGAGGACGCTCATGACGCTTCGAAGGGCGATGCCATCGACTTTGAGGACGGCTTCCCATTTATCGAGCGGTTCTAAAATATCGCGAAGTAAGGCGGAATCATATTTATAGGTTTTGCGAAGAGTTTGCGCGATGATGCCTTCGTCAGAAAAAACTCGATCGACGCCTTCTTGCTCCATATATTTGCCAATTTTTTCTTGAAGCTCAGCCAATTGATATTTGGTTGAAGTTATGGCTGATTTAAGGTTGATGTAATCACTAATCGCAGCATTGACTTCCTCACTGTCAATTTTTCTTTCTTCTTTAAATTTGTGTTTCCACATCGGACAAAATTTTTGATAGCCACACCAATCGCAAAGCGGAGTCACATTCGGCTCAAATTTTCCTTCTTCAATCAGAGAGATAACATCCAGGAAAAGCTTTTTGGCACTTTCCAATTGCTCGCGAGTTCTGGTTGAGGAAAGCTTGACACCGTGCTTGAGATAATAAAGACTGACCGTAACTTTATCCAAACGATCAATTTCTTTGGGATATCGAGCCAAAAAAGCATTTAGATAAACTGAAAGCTGCAAATCGTTGTCCACTTTTTCCTGCGAAGGCATTTTCTTAGTCGTTTTATAGTCAATGATTTCATAGCCATCTTCCGTCTTATCAATTCGGTCAATGATTCCAGAAATGATGTGCCGATGTTTATCAGGACCAATTTCAATTGCAAAGCGACTTTCTAGATCAACCACAATCGATTGGGACGGGTCATTCTTTTTATAATAATCTTGAATCATCGCCACACCCTGCGAAAAAGCGCTACGTTCTTCAAGTTCATTTTCAAAGACATCACTGTTCCAACCAGCCGAAAAATGCGCCAAAGCTTCCTCTAGTTTTGGGGCAATCAGAGCTGGCGCATGAATAAATTTCATCGTGTCGTGAACCAAGGTTCCAAAAACGGCCTCCTTAGATTTAGGCTCTTTAATTTTGTCAACATTTTGAAACTTATATTTCAAGCTGCAATTTTGATAAGTGTCAAAGGCTGAATATGAAATACGCATAGGGTTAGTTGAAAGTTATAAAGTTATAAAGTTGAAAGTTCACAAAGTCCTTAATACCCATGTCATCGCGATCCGCCCAGGGCGGAGTGGAAAATAGGCGGATTAGCAACACCCTGGATTGCTTCAGATGATTACATCCTCGCAAAGACAGTAAATATTATGTTTAGTATATCAAATTTATCTCAATAAAACCATTGGCACCTATGTTTGAATGCTTAAATGTTTGAATGTTTAGATGTTTGAATGTTTAGATGTTTGTATGCTTTACGCCCTTGACGAAAATTGAGGCAGTGGTATTATGAATGTATACTAAATTAGTGGGGATTGACAATCCCGTAGTGAGTATTCCGGTTTAAATATAAAACTGGATTACAAAATCCAAAAACAACTATCACATTAATAATTAGTTTAAGCATGAAATCTTTTGGGCAAAGCCCACTGGAATTTCTACTACGGGATGAAATTTTCAACCAAAGCTGAATACGGCCTCAAGGCGATTATTAATTTAGCACAGTGCTATCCAGCGCAAAAAACTATCAAAGAAATTGCAATTGAGGAAAATATTTCTCAAAAATATCTTGAACGGCTACTGGGAAATCTTCGCGATGGAGATGTGATTGATTCGGTTAAGGGTAAAAATGGGGGATATACCCTTGCCAAGGACCCAAAGAAGATTACAGCTGGAGAGGTAATTGAAATTTTAGACGGACCAATTTCACCCATGCGCTGCGTCGGAAAGTTTTGCGCAATGGAAAAGAAATGTCCCTCTAGTATCGTTTGGAATAAGCTCGGAGTTCAAATTCAAAAGACGCTGTATGGGATTAAGTTGAGTGATTTAATTAAATAAGTTTACTACTTTGTCATTCCGAGTGAAACGAATCCGACCATAAGGAGGATGAGTGAAATCGAGGAATCTGGGCTCAGATCTTTCGACTTCATTTCTCTGCTTAGGGCAGAGAAATTACGCTCAAGATGACAAAATAATATATTATGAAAAAGATTTATCTCGATTATGCTGCTACCACCCCGATGGATAAAAAAGTTTTAGAGGTCATGCTTCCATATTTTTCGGAAAATTTTGGCAACGCGATGAGTGTGCATGGTTTTGGACAGGAAGCACTGGAAGCAGTTGATGAAGCCAGGGCTAAAGCCGCTTTATTTTTTAAAGCTGCTCCTTCCGAAATAATTTTTACTTCCGGAGCAACCGAAAGTAATAATTTAGTCGTCAAAGGTAGCCTGCGTTCTTATAATTCAGTTACCAGAAAAGCTGAGGAAAAACCGCATCTTATTACGACTGCCTTTGAACATCACTGCGTCCTGGACGCTTGTAAGTTTGCTAAAAAAGACGGCTTAGCAGAAGTTACCTTTATCGCCCCCAATAAAGAAGGTTTAATTTCAGTAAAGGATATCAAGGCTGCCATCCAACCAAATACAATTTTAATTTCCGTCATGTACGTTAATAATGAAATCGGCACTGTGCAACCAATTGCTGAAATCGGAAAATTACTCAAAAAAGTTAATGCCGAAAGATTAGAAGCGAAATTGCCACGCATTTCTTTTCACACTGACGCCACTCAGGCCATCAATTATTTTAATTGCGACGTAGCTGAGCTCGGAGTTGATCTACTTTCAATGTCAGCACATAAAATTTATGGACCCAAAGGTGTTGGGCTTTTATATATTCGCAAGGGAACTGCGATCAAAAGAACTCAAGATGGTGGCGATCAAGAATATAAAATGCGCGCTGGAACGCATAACGTGCCAGGCATTGTCGGTCTAGGCGAAGCTATCAACGCCATTAAAACCCCAGCTACTCAAAAGAAAATTCAGGAAATTACGGCCTTGCGCGATTATTTAATTAAAAAAGTCTTAAAAGAAATTCCAAAATCCTACCTGAATGGTAGCGCTGAGAAAAGATCACCCAATAACGCTAACTTCCGCTTTGACGATGTTGAAGGTGAGGGGCTTATTCTCTCCCTTGATTTAGATGGCATTGCAGCTTCAACTGGCTCTGCTTGCTCATCAGGCGCGCTAGACCCATCCCATGTCCTTCTTTCGCTAGGTCTGCGTCACGAGCAAGCCCACGGGAGCCTGCGTCTAACAATAGGGAAGCACACAACCAAAAGCGAATTAGATATCGTCATTAAAAAAACTAAAGAAGTTGTAAAGCGTTTGCGTAAGATTTCAGGCAATGTGTTGGCAGACTTTCGATAGTATAAATCACGAATCGACGCGAATTTAATCTCAAATACTCACGAATGTAAATTAATATAATTGTAAATTAACACTAATTTAATTATTAAATAATCACGAATATTAAATTTAAATTTATTCGAGATAATTAGTTTTTAATTTGTGTTGATTAGAGATTTATGAATAAATACACTAAACAAGTAATGGAGCATTTTACGCGTCCGCATAATCAGGGGAAAATTAAAAATGCTGATGGCATTGGGACAGTTGGTAACCCTAAGTGTGGCGACATTATGCGTCTCTATATTAAAGTTAAAAAAGATAAACAAGGGGAAGAAACTATTAAAGATGTTAAATTTGAAACGCTCGGTTGTGGCGCTGCTATTTCAACTTCTTCGATGACTACTGATTTAGCTAAGGGGAAAACGCTCGAGCAAGCCCTGGCGATTACGAATAAAATCGTGGCAGATGAGCTTGGGGGACTACCCTCAGCTAAAATGCATTGCAGTAATTTAGCTGCTGATGCACTTCACGCTGCTATTAAAAATTATCAGGAGAAAAAGTAAAAGCCAAAACATTTTCAAACTAAATATATTTTTTGTGTTGGTATTTTTTTTCATTAATCATGAAAAAATATATTTAGTAATGGAGGGTGAGTATTACTTTAAAGTATACCAACTCATTATTTAATTACTCAAATTTAAGGGTGGGCGGGGTGAATGTTGACCATTTTTAGTCTAATTATTTAAATACATAGTACGTCGCACATTATATCTTTCACGACGTACTCAATAAAATAATTCATACAGCTGTATACGCTTCATACAATCCCAGCTCATTTCTAAACTCAGAAACATCAACTACACTCCAATTTTCTGGAAATTTGTTCTTCCTATTTATTAACCAATTTTTCACCTTGTCCTTATCAATATTATCTCCAAAATATATAAAGTAAAGTTTTTCGTTAGAGGGATTTATTTTCCGATATTTTGCCTCTTTGATATTCATAATATTTACAACACCCCTAGCAGCATCCGTCCCAAAAACATCAATCGCAAAATTATTTGGCTTAGCGTAAACATAAAAGTCATACCTATCCTTGCTATTGTACTCATTTTTTATATCTTCCTTACAAGTCGGTTTCTCTATGTGAATAAATTTTTCATCAAAATATTCCTTCAATATTCCAAAGATATCATTTTCATATTTTCTGCCCCTAATATTGAAAGTGGAAACCAGATCTGAGCGTTCCTTGCCTTGGCTATAGTTTTCAACTTTTAGGCCTAATTTCTTACGTAAATCAACTAATCCACCGAATGCTCTCTGTATTTGTCTTGATGATGGTAAAAAATCGCAATCATCAACATCGTAAGCGACTGGGTAGCGATTATTTAATTTATGAAATTTTTCAAAGCCTTCAGAAATTTTTTCCAAGGTCCATATCTTTTGTTTACTCATATTTGTATTATATATTAAAATACACAAAACTACAAAAATACATTTTAGGGCTTTAGCTAAGCCATATTGAGAGGTACGCCTATACCACTTTTCTGCCGGAGGCACCTTACAGGTCAATTTTGAGCGTCGTTTTTTGGCTTAAATAAGCCCTTATTTCAGGGTACTTTTGGGGGCCGTTTGGCTACTTTTTAACTCTTAAAATGGCCCGCCTGTACCGTTGAACTACAAATTGACCAGTTATACCATTTAATACTCAGAACTAACCCTGGGGCTTAATTTTTAAGCCGAAACGCTTTTGATTAATAGACGCTACTAATCAACTTTCAATAATTACAAAAAGATATTTACAAAATAATTTTAATTTTAAAAAAAAATAAAAAAAATCAGCTAATTTAATTAAAGCTGATTTTTCATTTTAACTATACGATTAAATTTCATGAGAAAGTTAAGCTAAGGTCATTTAAAATATAGACATGCTCCCATACTCCTCAATAGTTAACCCTGGCTTCCTTTCCCACTTCACCCGCACCTCACCTATTTGAATGTCGCACAACCTATTCATCATTTTTGTTCCATGTTCCATGTTCTATGTTATGTGTTATGTGTTACGTGTTTATGTGTTTCATGTTTGTTAATTATAAACAATCATCTGATCAATATAAGTTGAGCTGTCTGAGCCCATGGCCCCAACTAAGGCACGTGAAGTATCCAGGAAAATATTGGCGCCAAAATATGGATCATGCACTACGTATTTTCCTTTGGAATCTTTATGATGAATAACCACGTAATGACCACCAGATTTATTAGATTTTCCAATGTAAACAATTACGGGATTACCCTTGGCTATTTCATTATCCACAGTTGACCAATTTATATTCTTATGAGACTTCCCTTCTACGTTAATAGCCAAAGCTGGATTACTCCAAGTATCCGGCCAGTTAATAAGATCACCTGAGAATATTGGCTGCTTAGCTAGCCCACCTGGAGTAACAGAGCCTCCATGACTTTTAAAAACCATCGCCACTGAAGTTACAGCGCAACCATAACTCTTCATTAAGGTTTTAGTTTTTCCAATCGTAGTGCCACCCCAGCGCGCATCTCGTTGAGAAAAATACCAACTCATGGGGGCAAAATATTTAGCTTCAGGTTTTGGGTATGAATCGGCCGATAAACCACTAGTAGCGAAGAATTGATCAATATCTAAGAGTTCGGCTTTTTGTTCCTCAACTCTTTTCAGTAACTCCGCATATTGAGCAGCCTCACCCTGAGTTTGAACCAATAAAGCTGTTTGTTGTTTCTTAATTGACTGAAAGCTGTCATTTTTACTTTGCAAATCCTGATGAGCACTCACGAATTCAACTTTTCGCTTAGCCAGCTCACTGCTTTGCTGTTCAATCTCAGCCTTTAAGCTGTTAAGGGTGCTAATAACTTCACTTATTTTATCGCCCATTTGGGAAATACGATCTTTATTGACCATAAATGAGGCAATACTGTCGTCGGCTAAATAAATCGCCGCTGGGCTAGTCTGACTTATTTGATAATATGCTTGAACCACCTTCGTTAAAATCTTTTTCTGCGCCTCAATCAATTCCTTTTTTTGATTTATTTGAGTTTCTAATTTTTGAATTTTGGAATTCAAATCCTCAATTTGATTTTCGGTTTCCGTGATTTGATTTTTTACTTCTTTAATATTTGACTCGGTTGAAGAAATTTTATTACCTAAAGTTTCAGTTTGCTTTTTCTTAATATCAATAATTTGGCGATATATCGCAGCGCGAGCGTTTAAATCTTTAAGCTGAGAAGCGCTATCAGTAACAGTGGCAGCGTTTCCACCAGAACTACTCATAAAAAATAGACTCCATAAGAAAATACAGCCCAAGAGAATAGGTTTTATAAAATATTTTTTTGGTTTTTGTTTTCTTAATTTTGCCATATTCTTTAATGCAAACTTACCACTAAATAAAACTAGATTTTACCAAGGGCAATGCTGATTCGCTTTAAAACTTCTTCTTTGCCAAGAACCCAAGCACAATCAAAAGGTGAGGGTGATTTTTGAGCTCCTGTTAGGCAGGCGCGCAAGGGCCAAAGTAACTCTCCGCGATTATTTCCCGCGGCAGCGAGTAGCTGCTGCTCAATTAATTCCTGCGTCCATTGTTGTTCATTAAGTTGACTCAAAACCGCTTGCGATTTTTGCAAAGATTCCCTTAGCTGCTCTACACTCATTTCTTTCCAGTAAAGCAAGCTTTTATCATAAGCGAGTTCTTTAAAGAAAAATTCGTTTTCCGCTCCGACTTGGGATAAATTAGCTAATCTATCTTGCTCGATGGTTAAAACTTTTTTTAAATATTCAGCTTTTTCTGCCTCGCTCCAGATTTTATGCGCTGAACTCCAGGTTTGATAAAATTCCTTTTCTTCCAGAAAGGGTTTTACTGCGAGATATAAATCTTCAACTGACATTTTCTTAAGATATTGACTATTGAGCCAATCTAATTTTTTAAGATCAAAAACCGCGCCAGCTTTATGGACTTTCTTTAAATCAAACTGCGCGATAAGCTCCTCCAGGGAGAAAATTTCCTGCACACTCCCCTCCCCCGGATTCCAGCCAAGCATAGCGACAAAATTAAGCACTGCCTCTTTTAAATAGCCTTTCTTTAAATAATCCTCGACCGCCACGTCGCCTTGTCGCTTCGAAAGCTTTGACTTATCGGCATTTAGCAGGAGCGGGATATGGGCAAAAGTTGGAATTTCCCAGCCAAAAGCGCGATAAAGTAAAATGTGTTTTGGTGTACTAGGAAGCCATTCTTCTCCGCGAATCACGTGCGTAATCTCCATTAAATGATCGTCTACCACGTTGGCTAAGTGATAAGTTGGAAAACCGTCAGACTTAAACAACACCTGATCATCGAGATTATCAGTATTAAAAGAAACTTGACCGCGAACTAAATCTTGAAATTCAATAGTTTCAGTCTTGGGAACTTTTAGCCTGATGACCGCTGGACACTGCGCTTGTAATTTTTGATTAATTTCTTCGACTTTTAAATTAGCAAGGCAATAACGATCATACATAGGTGGCAATTTTTCCTGCTGTTGTTTTTCGCGCATTTGCTCCAAGCGCACTGGCTCGCAAAAACAATAGTAGGCTTTACCATCCGCCACTAACTGCTCGGCATATTTTTTATAAAGCTCCAAGCGCTCTGATTGCACATACGGCCCAAGCTCCCCTATTTCAACAATCCCGGGATAAGTAACTGATTTATTTAATTTAAAATTTGAAATTTTAAATTTGAAATTTTCAGGGTAGACTCCTTCATCCCAAGTAAGCCCCATTTGCTCAAGTGCCTCAATTAAATTTTCAACCGCGCCCTCGACAAATCTTTTTTGGTCCGTGTCTTCAACGCGCAAAGCAAAAACCCCCGCATTTTTTCGAGCAAATAGATAATTATAAAGAGCCGTCCGCAAACCACCAATATGTAAATAACCAGTTGGTGAGGGAGCAAAACGAACGCGAACCTTTTTTTGTAATTCAATCATGTTATTTTTTTGAAAACAATATTTTAATAGGAAAAACAACGGTTGCTTTAAAAATTCTCCCAGCCCTATAACTTGGCTCCTGGATAAAACGCCAGAGCCATTCCAGCCCGACTCTGCGCATCCAAATTGGAGCGCGAGTAATTTTCCCAGTCAGAAAATCAAAACTACCGCCAACGCCCATAGCTAATCTTATTTTAGCATCTTTTTGGCTATAAATAAAATTCTCTTGAGCAGGGGCACCGAAGTTACAAAATAAAATATCATAATCAGCAATCGGCAATCTGTCATCGTCCTCTCTGTTTTGATGACTGATAACAGCTGACTGATGATTTAGTTCGATATCACTTCCTCCAATTTTCAAACTCGGATATTTCTTTTCGAGGACAGTTTTAATTTCTGAATAGGAGCTTAAACCATTTTTATTAATCGCCAGGAAAACACTGAGTTTTTTGTGATTGGCGATTTGGAGAATTTCTTCCAACAAATCCACCCCGGCGATTCTGGCCTTCAATTTCTTTCCAAATCTCCAAAAGGCATATTGAATCCCAACTCCATCAGCTACATTCAAATCATTTTGATTTAGAATGTTTCTGAAATCTTCGTCTTGCTGGGCTTCCAAAACAAATTCAGGATTAACCGTGGCAAGTTGATGAAAGCTGGGCTCATTCAAAAAAAACTCTATTTTTTCAAGAATTTCTTTTTTGCTCAGATTGTCAATTTTAACACCAAGTACCTTCACTTAATTTCTAAATCCTAATTTCCAATTTCCAATAAAGTTCCAAATCCTAAATCCTAATTTTTGACATTTGGATTTTAGATTTTATTAGTCATTGGATTTTAGATTTAGGATTTTAATAAATTATTTAAAAGCTGTTCCTGACTATTAATTGACATTTCTTAATTATCCCAACGGACAATCCTCCAAGGAAATATACTCTGCTCCCCCGCCTTTGCTTTCCATAACGCTGACGTAGTCAACTGGGACGATAATTTGAACTTTCTCATCAATAAGGGGCTTTTCCGAAAGTTTCGCCCATTTTTCTTTCCTAATTTTCCCTAAAGTTATTTTTGGACTAAAATGTTTATATTGCTCGGTTTTCATCCCAAGGGCTTCCTGAACAGTGGCGTGCAATTTCCCGAGTTCTGCACTTGGCTTACCGCTAAGGACTACTAATCTAGGGTCATTAATATCAGGGCTAAGAACAATTCTATTTAGTTCTAGGTCGAAAGATTCTAAGCTTTCCACTGCCTCGCTAACTTTAGCACAAATTTCAGGGGTAACACTTTCGTCAACATAGCCAACAAAAGACACGCTCAGGTGTAAATTATCCTCTTTGCCCCATTTGACCGGTAGCTCACTCCATAGTTCAATCTTTTTAGCTAAACGACGCCTTACTTGGCTAGGAATTTGAATTTCAATATAAATTTTCTTTTTTTGCATAATCGAATCTTAGCACAAATGCAGGAAAAATCAAGGTTTTTATTACTTATGGGACAATCTTAGTCGAGGACGGTCCTCGACTGAATCCATTTCCAATACACAAAAAGTAATTTTCTCTTTTTTGAATTAGCTTTTTTGCTTTATTCTTACTAAATGAAGTGATAAATTTAGGAATTCTAGTTGTAAATATAGCTTCCATAAATCTCTCATTTGACTCAGCGTCTAAAACAGGCTTGCTGGAATTTACATCTAATGCACTCAACATATCTGCTTCCATCAAAACTAGCTCGTCAATGTCTTTGATTTCGAATTTTTTATCATGGACAGCAACAAGGTGAATGCAACGAGATTTTTGAACATCAGTTAAAAAGGAAAAAAAATCATCACACAACAACTCCTTGATTTTTTTAGCACCTAATTCCATGTGCAATTTCTTGGCTTTTTCAATTATCTCAAAGTTCATAACCTGTCCCTCCTTAAAAATAGCTGAATAACCCCAGTCATGAGCATACGCAGCAATTATTAAAACTTCTTCGTCTAATTTTAATTCGGGATTGTGACCCATAATTTGCTTCAACCATGCGACAACTTCCTGAGTATGAATCTTGTCGAAGCCACCACGACTTTTTTCCAAATCAGGCAAGATTTTTTCTTCTAAATACGTTTCTAAATTACTCAGATCTAAATTCATACTTTTTCTAATTTTAGTATTTATCTTCTAATAACCTTACAACAAGCACGGTACTACTGGTGACCACAAGATTCTAGTCGAGGTCTAGTCGAGGACGGTCCTTGACTAGGATTAGCATTTTGCTTAATATTGAAAATCATTACAAATAAATTCTATTAGTGACTTATGAGCATTAATCTCCTCTATCGAGCCTTTTTGAAAATACTTTACACACTCCTCTATTTCGATCAATCTCCTCATTTCTGCGCGAATAATAAGTTGCTTAATTTCAGGCAAATCTTTAATCAGATTAAATATCGATTCATTTGCCCCTTCCCAAACCATTGCATCCACTAATATTATTGCCTTAGCAAAATCCTTGGGTCGGAAGTAAGGAGTAAAATCAATTATTGCAGGTGGTAAACTTTCATGAAACAGAATGTTCCCTGTAAAATCACCATGTATCATCTGATTAGGCAAGTTGATCGGCTTTAATAATTTTTGCAGTTTATCTAGTTGCTCCTGTAACAGTGGATGATGCGTTATAGTTTGTTCACCCCAGGTTACGCGATCAGCAATTGCCCATGGGTTAGTTCTCTTCGAAATAAATTCTGGACAGGGCAGGTTTTTTAAACTACCGTGAAATTTTTCACAAAGTTTAAATTTTTCATCCCAATTGTTTTTCCTATGTTCTCCTTCAGTAAATTCATACGCCATCCATCCATTCTCAACCCAGTGCTCTTTGATTGATTTTAAATAGCAAGGAACTCTAAAGCCAGCTTGTTTTATGCCGTTTAATGTCACGGCAATCCATTCATATTCAGAAACATTTTCAACCTTCTTTAAGACGATATTCCCAGCTTTATAATTATCCCCCCGACCGCCAGGAAGCAGTATTGGCTTCTCCTTTATATTAAAAGAGTCTAAAATATTCTTGGGAACATTAAGAACTTTTACTTTCATAAATTTACTACAATCTTAGTCGAGGACCGTCCTCGACTAGAATTATTTTAATTTTCAAAAATTTCATTTTCTAATTCTTTTTTCTTCTTCATCCCAACAACCTTATCATAACAAAAATTCCCATAATTAATAGTGTTTGCAAATTGATCTAAGACAATTCCCTTTTGACAAACTCCCTTCAGATTATCTAGATATTCGGGGAAACTACACCATTGATAATCTCTAGCTTTTTCAAAATTGTGAATCTCACTATTGCAATTCACATAGGCAGAAATATACAAAAGTAAATCATTGGAATCAATGTGAACAGACTTAAATCTTCCTTGAAATAAAATTCCCGATCGCTCATTTTTCTTATTGAAATACATTGCATAGCCTGTGCAAACTTTTTTCATGAAAGTTGCAACGCCATTTTCTTGATTTTCTTTTAATAACAAATGGAAGTGATTTGGATTCACGCAATATGCAACCAAACCAACTAACCGCTCAACCTCTGTCGGGAAAAAACCTGCACCAGCTTCAAGGATATCATTAACTAGCCAGCTGGGCTTATCAGTATTAAAGAGAGTTAACGAGTTAATAAACCGTTCATAGTCACCTTTTTTTAAAAAAATGCTTCTCTTTTCAATTGCACGATTAAAAACATGATAATATTCTCCCTTAATTATAGTTTCTCTTCTTTTCATACTTAAATAATATCACAATTAACCCATTTTAGTCGAGGACGGTCCTCGACTAAACTTACTCTTTGCTCGCAACGCATCAAACTGATACAATAGAAACATGACAGACTTAAACCAAAAATTTCTCATTGATGTAATCCCAGTTGCGCGAATTCCATTGTCGCGACAACAGTTTTTTTCTTATGTCTTTGAGCGACCCTTGCCAACTGGAGCGCTGGTCTCAATTCCGCTTTTCCGTCGCAATATCGAAGGCATTGTACTTGACTCCCGTCCAGAAGTTGAACATACAGGTGGTTTTCAGTTAAAAAAAATTTCTAGGGTGCTTGAAGAGTCTTTTTTAACTACCCAGCAACTTGCGCTGGCCGAAAAGATTTCCAACTATTATCTAACCTCTCTCGGCACCGTCTTGCGCCATTTTATGGTGAAAAGAGTAGTTGCTCGAGTAACTAATAATCAGTCATCAGCAATCAGTAATCAAGAAACAAAAAATATACTTTTAACCAAAGAACAAAGGACTGCCGTAGCTGCAATAGCATCAGCTCATTTGAAATTAGACATTAGAAATTTGAAATTTTTATTACACGGTCCTTCTTCTTCTGGAAAAACCGAAGTCTATTTACACTCAATCTCAGAGTTAAAGAAAAAAAATCCTGAAAAGCAGTTTTTAATTTTGCTTCCGGAACTGACTTTGGCGCCTCAAGCCTTGGAGCGCTATAGTGCCTATTTTCCTGAGGAGGAAATTGTATTGCTTCATAGTAAAATCTCCAAAGGTCAGCTTTATCAAAGCTGGCAGAAAATAAAAGCTGGCCAAGCGAAAATAATTATTGGCACGCGCCTAGCGCTTTTTGCCCCCTTTCAAAATTTAGGTTTAATTGTGATCGACGAAGAACAGGATATGGCCTTTAAGCAATGGGATATGAATCCGCGCTATGATGCCCGCAAAGGCGCAGAGCTACTCAGCGAAATTTTTGCTTGCCCATTAGTTTTCGGAACCTCTACCCCCCGCATTGAAACTTTTCAAAAAACCCAAGCTGGTGAAATAAAATTATTAACCCTCCCGAGATTAGTTTTGCCAACTAACAGCTATAAGCTAAAAGCTATAAGCTATGAATTGGTCGATATGCGCAAGGAAAAATGGACTGATTACGCTGGTAAGAAAAAACCCAACCTTTCGCTCCTGAGCCTTAAACTTCAAGGCGAAATATCTTACGCCTTAAGTCATAAATTGCAAACTGTTCTTTTCGTTAATCACCAAGGCATGAGTAATTTTTCGATTTGCGCAGGTTGTAAAGCAGTGCTGCGATGTCCAAAATGTGATCGCGCGCTGATTTATGAAAACTCAGGGGAATATAAATGTCTTCATTGCAACTATACTTCTGGAGCTTTTGCAACTTGTGTCGTTTGCAAGGGCCTTGAATTTAAGAATGTTGGCATTGGCACGCAGCTAGTTGAACGCGAAGTTAAAAAACTTTTTCCAGCTGCGCAAGTTAAACGCCTCGATGGAACCTCTGCCAAAATTGCCAAAGAAAAAGAACAAGTCTTCGAAGATTTTTCCAAGCGAAAAATTGACATTCTGATTGGGACCCAGATGATTACCAAAGGTTGGGATAATCCTAACGTTGGACTTGTTGCTATTATCGACGCAGACAGCCTTTTTACTTCGCCAGATTTTTTAACCGACGAGCGTGCCTACGCAAATATCATGCAAGTGGCGGGGCGCACCGGTCGCTTTGGCGCAACTTATCCCGGCCAAGTCCTGATTCAAACTTATCATCCCGAAAATAAGATTTTTAATTTCATTCTTAATCAAAATTACGCCGACTTTTTTCAAGCTCAAATTAAGGAAAGACGAGCGCTTTCCTATCCGCCTTTCGGAAAAATCATCAAACTTTCTTTCAAAGATGAAGCTGAAGAAAAAGTTGAAAAAGCTTCCCAGGTAGTGTTTGCAAAACTTGCCAGTCTCATTTCTCAGACTGATTATCTTTCCCTTACCGAACCAAGTAAGCCCTTAGTTTCTAAAGTTCGCACAAAGTTTATTCAGCAAATGATTCTTAAAATCAAAACAGGCGCTGGCCAAAAGCCACTACCTGTTGAAATTATTAAATTCCTCGCCTCCCTGCCTACCGGCTGGACAATTGACGTTGACCCAATTAGTATCGCCTAAGAAATTTTTAATATTGCTTAGGCTTAATAGTATTTTTAATTTTTTAAGCACTGACCGGAGGAACTTCGGCATTTTCAGCTACTATTTTTTCCAATTCAGCTACCTGCTGCGTTGATTGCTGACCAGCTTTTAAATCCTCGTAAAACTTGGCTAAGCTGACTTGCATATAAGGGAAGAGCCAGAGAAAACCAATTCCGCAAGAAAGGATGCTTAAAATTGCCCAACCGAAAAAGCGAAATGAAAGACAAAAATATTTCCACTTATAACCATTCATCATAGCTTTACTCTTTTTCAACGCTTCACTTATTCCAATTGAAGGTTCATCAGCAAGGATGAAGAAGATTAGCGAATAAGCATAAGCGGCGATAATGCCGGGGATAATCAATAGTAGTGACCATAACATAATATACAAGACCATCAGCCAATAAGCACCCAAATAAGTTCCAAATCTGTTAAAAGCTTGGAAAAGTTGGTCGAGTTTAGCTTCTTGATTTCGGCTTATGGCTAAGGCGAAAATCGCCAGTCCCCCCATCATTGGGCCTGCAATAAAAATCGTAGCAACTGCGCCAATCCCTGGAATTGCCCCCAACATCTCAATTAAAAAATAAACAAAAAATCCACCAACGGCTAGACCCCATTTACCCTTCAGCGATTCCCTCGCCATCCTCATTAAACTTTTGTTGTCTTCTGTTTTCATAATTTTTTTATTAATTAGTTACTCTATATTAATTACAAACAAAAACAATCTTTATTCCAACCAATCCAATCCCAGCACTCTACTATTTTTAAGCAAATACTATCATGCTCGATAGTATGGTAGTATTTGCTATTTATTCTTGGTAGCTTATTTTATTTTCCACCGCTCAAGAGTTGGGAGTTGCCTGGCTGCTAGCCAGCGGAAAATTTTCCACCATTTCATTTCATTTTTTAAAACCCTATCGACCAGACTTTGCATTTCAGCTAAAGTCATTTCGGGCTTTATAAAAGAGCCGCCTTGGTAGCAAGAACTATAATACTTTAAACTCAGTGTTCCATCACTTTCTGAGCCACCACCTTTTTTATCTTTTTTCAGCGGCATCCCACAAGACTGACATTGCTGGTAAGCTTTTTGCATATTAAATGTTATTAAAAAAAATTAGCTACTTTTTCTAAAAACTTAGCCTTTTAAAAAAACATTGCAATCTTTTCCATTTTTTTATACACTTAAGCTACACCCATATTTTAGCAAAAAAGCTGGCATTAGTCCATTTTGATTGATTGTGTTAAAATAACAATAGATTTTTTGTTTGTAATCCTGCCTGGAAATTGTTTCAGAATTTGGATTGTAGGTATTATTGTGACATAAAGACCGTAGATTCTGAAATAAATTCAGAATGACAAGGCTATTTTGTAAATTTGTAAATTTGTAAATTTGTATTTAATTTGTATATTTGTAGTTGTTTATGCTTTTAGAAATCAAAGAAAATCCAGCCTCGGTTTTACGCGAAAAAGCCGCTAAAATCAAAGATCCAATGGCGCCAGAAATTCAGGAGCTCATTTTAAACATGACCGAAACAATGCGCAATGCTCAAGGCCTAGGCTTGGCCGCTAACCAAGTTGGGGTTAGCGTAAGACTTTGCCTAATTGAAATTGAAGAAAAACTCTATGTTCTGCTTAACCCAAAAATTACAGCTAAATCCAGAAAAAAGTTTTTGTCTGAAGAGGGTTGCCTAAGCTTCCCGGGAGTTTTTCTCTCGATTTCTCGGGCGGAAGAAGTCCAGGTTCGTTATCTTGACCAAACTGGTAAGCCCAAAAAAATTAAAGCCAATGGTCTATTTGCCCGCGCACTACAACATGAACTTGACCACTTAGATGGAGTGCTTTTTATTGATCGAATTAAAAAAGCAAAGCTAAAAAATTAAATCAAGTCAAGCTCAGGACACTAATCACAAAAAAATAATTAAAATAAACAACACAGATGCTGAAACAAATTCAGCATGACCTGTAGCTAAAACCATGCTAACCGATAAAAAAAGAATTAAACTCCGCGTTGTTTTTATGGGAACTTCTGATTTATCTGAAAAAATTTTGGAAGCCCTCCTTATTAATGAATATAATGTAATCGGCGTTTTTACGAAAGTAGACAAAAAAACTGGTCGCAAACAAGAACTTACTTCCCCTAAAGTTAAGCTACTCGCTGAAAAACATAGCCTACCAATTTTTCAACCAACCACCTTTAAAAATCCTGAGGCCATTAAACAACTTCGCGACTTAAAACCAGACCTAATCGTTGTGGCCGCTTATGGAAAAATTTTGCCGAAAACTGTCCTAGAAATCCCTGGTTTCGGCTGTCTTAATGTTCACGTTTCCCTCCTTCCGAAATATCGTGGTCCTTCACCTATTCAAAATGCCCTCCTGAATGGCGAGACTGAGACTGGCACCACCCTTATGCTAATGGATGAAGGCGTAGATACTGGCGATATTCTAGCCCAAAGAAAATTAGCCATTGCGCGAACCGACACTACTGCCTCTTTAATGCTTAAACTAGCTGAGCAAGGAGCGGAGCTTTTACTGGAAACCCTGCCCTTGTGGATTGAAAGAAAAATTAAACCCACCAAGCAAGATCATTTTCACGCCTCGCTTTGCCAATTAATTGAGCGCGAGGATGGACATATCTTCTGGGTTAAGGAGGCGCAGTCAATTTATAATAGATATCGTGCCCTGACGCCTTGGCCAGGTATTTTTACTTATTGGAAAAATGAAACCACGACTGTGCGGCTTAAGCTAATTTCCATTGAACTTCAAAAAGAGAATTCCCAACAAGCCAGACCTTGCGGAGAAGTTTTTGAAATTGGTTGCGACATTGGAGTCCAAACAGTCAAAGGCGTAATTTTACTTAAAGAATTACAAAAAGAAGGCAAGAAAGCTACGGACATCCGCTCCTTTATTAATGGTCATCCTAAATTTATTGGTAGCATCTTATTTTAAAAATAGCTTTGATTTGTTAATTAATTTTAAAAAAATGAAAAAACAAAAAGACCTTAAAGTACTCTTCGTTGGTTTTGGACTTATTATCCTAGTAATATTAATTACAATTTTGCGGGGTAGTCTTTTTTCAGCTAAAAAAGAAAACAAAATTAACTCCAGTGAAAATCAAATTAGTCTTATCCCTGGAGAAAAATACCAAACCATAAGCTCTATTCAACTTCAAAAAGAACTCAGTACTGGAAACAAGCTGACCCTTTTAGATATCCGGCCGTTTGAAAATTACGCGGTTGAGCATATCCTTGATTCAGTTAATGTTCCCCTTGCTGACTTTCCTGTTGGCTCAAAAATAAACGCCCTGAACCCAGTGGTGATTATTACCACGGACCTAGCGGAAGAAGATAAGGCCAGCGTTGAAACAGCCATAAAGTCCCTCAGCGATGAGCATCTCACAAGCGTTCGCGTCCTGGCTGGCGGAATGGAAGCTTGGAAAAAAAATATCGGAGCTACTATTAATTTTGGTGATCCAAAATCTTTTACCGATCAAGCCAAGGTTTCCTACGTTGAAGCGGATAAATTAAATGAAGCCTTAAAGCAAGAGGTTGCTACTTTTATTTTAGATGTTCGCACGCCAGCCGAATATGCTAGCGGCCACCTTAAGGGGGCGTTGAATGTACCGTTTGATGATTTAGAAAAAAGACGCAGTGAAATTCAACCTTTCCCGAAAGTTGTCGTTGTTGGGATTAATGAACTTCAAGAATTTCAAGCCTCCGTGCAACTTTATGATATGATTCTTATTCAACCTTTTGTCCTCAAAGGTGGAATTGATACTTGGCAGAAAAAAGGATTTGAATTAGTTAAATAACACAATAATTAATTTAATCCAGCATAGCATAAAATTCCAATTTAAACTGCATTAAGAAAAACACCGTCGACATTGACGGTGTTTTTTAAGAGTTACCTTACTTACCAATTTTCTCTTGAATCTTTTTAATCGCAGCGTCCATTTGAGGATCGCGATTTTTAAGATAGTCGTCGTTAGTTAGCTCAATTTCAAGATCAGGCTTAATTCCAAGTTCATTTATTTGGTTACCATTTGGCGTCAGCCAGTGCGCTACAGTTATTTTTGCAGCCGTTCCTTGGGCAGTTTTAATAAATTCTTGCACTGAACCTTTCCCAAAAGATTTCTTTCCAATTAGGGTTACATTGGTTCGATTTTCTTTCAGCGCGCCAGCCAGAATTTCTGAAGCGCTGGCGCTTCCTTCATTTATCAGCACCACTGTCTCAAGTTCACTAGCAACATCTCCCCCACGTGTGTACATTTTATCCTGTTTCTTATTGGCATCTTCTTCAATAACCACAATCTTGCCCTTTGGCAACAACTTACTTGCAATAGTTACAGCTGCGTCTAAATAACCACCGGGATTATTACGCAAATCGATAATCAATCCTTTCGTTTGGCTAGCCCCAACTTTAGCAATTGCCTGAGAAAAACCACTATCTGTATCGTCTCCAAACTTTGTAATTTCAATATCGGCAATGTTATTTTCCTTAAAGGTAAGCTTCACGCTTTTCACATTAATTATATTTCTCGTGATAGATATTTCCTGCGTATCTTTGCTACCATCTCTAAATATAGTCAAGACTACTGCCGTATCTTTAGGCCCTCGAATATGGCTAACCGCATCCTCAATACTCATATCGCCAGAAGTTTTTCCATCAATTTTAATAATTTTATCCCCCGCTCGCAGCCCAGCTTGATCAGCTGGCGTTCCTTGTAGTGGCGCGATAACTGTCAAGATTCCATTCTTTACCCCCAACTCTGCCCCAATCCCCTCGAAGTTCCCAGAAATTTCTTCATTAAATTTCTTGTTTTCTTCTGGGTCAAAAAAAGTTGTGTAAGGATCGCCAGTAGCTTGCATCATCCCGCGAATAGCACCATATAGAAGTTTCCGAGCATCCAATTTAGCTGAATCTACATATTTATCCTTCAAAAGCCCCCAAACGTTCCAAAAAAGAGCGAAGTCTACTGTATTATCTGCGTTACTAATTTCATTTTTAAATACCACATCGCCCATTTTAATAGGCACATTAGCTACCTGATTAACCTGCTTGCCTCGCTGATAACCTAGCCAAAAAAAGCAAAGAAGCATTAAAATAATCACGACAACATTTACCTGGCGCTTAGTTATTTTACTTAAGAGTTTGCTTATTCTATTTTTTCTTTCTACTTTTTTCTCCTCAATTTGGTTTTCTTCCATAGCGTTATTATTTTTCAGCTTATTAATATTTGGGAACTGGCTTATTCCAATACTTTTTGAAATATCTGACTGCGCTAAAAATATGCACCCAAGTTAACTTATTAAGTAAAAGGGACCTAATGACACCACCTTTAGCACTCGCCTTCCCATGATAATGATGCATAACCGCTAGCGGGTAATAGACGACGCGATAACCATTTTCCCAGAAACGACGACACCAATCCACGTCTTCCATATACATAAAATAGCCAGGATCCATCAGGCCAACTTTTTCAACGGCCTGACGCGTTAAAATCAGTGCGCTACCCATCAGCCAATCTACATTTTTTTCAGTGTTATGGTCGTAATCTTTCATTAAAAACCAATCCAGATGCTTTTTAGCAAAAGCAAAACGACCCAAAAAAGTTCGGCGATAAATTATCGTGATTAAGTGATAAAAACGAAAACAGGAATACTGGAGAGTTCCATCAAAACTCAGTAATTTTGGTCCCAGCATCCCAACTTTCTCATCCTCTTTAATTCGCGCTAACATTTTCCCGATTGAATCTGGAGTTACAATAATATCCCCGTTTAAAATCAAGAGGTATTTACCCATGCTTTCCTCAATTCCTTTTTTAATCAAAGCTTGGAAACCAACATTTTCCTGAAATGGAAAAAACTTCACCGCCGGGTAATCCTCACGCATCATCATCTCTGTATCTTCTTGAGTTTCGCCATCAACCACAATTAACTCATACGCTATTTCATTAGCATACTTTAAAACAGAATCCAAGCAAATTTTTAATAAACTTGGATTACGATAATTTGTGACAATGATTGATAATTCCATGCAGAATTTTTTTGAAAAAACTAATTTTTTGGCTTAATATCAGACTGCGCTGGAAGGGTAAAAATATTTTTAAACAAATTTTGAATTTTATCGTAGTTTTCACCGATTGGGAGTAGAATATAGCCTGACTCCTTGGTAGGCTCTGGTGCATACAATAAACCCTCTTCAGAGTTTTCTAAAACTCGCTGAAAGACCTGAGGTTCCTTTAAACTTCGTTCCATATCATAGAGGCGCTGAATTTCCCAGCCTTGCAAATCAGTCGAGACATTATTACCTAAAGCATTAATCATGCCGTTGATTTTATTAAAATCGGTCAAAGTTCCAATTGAAAGTGCCTTGGCTTTAATTTGTTGGATAATGATTTGTTGACGTTTAGCTCGTTCAAAGTCACTACTCTGGTCACGTGAGCGAGCAAAACAAAGTGCCTGGTCGCCATTAATTGTTTGTGTTCCAGCTGGTAATTTAAAATTTCCGCCACACTCTGGATTTTTATTTAAACATAAGGGATAAACCGGCTTCTTTACTTTAACTTCCACACTTACTCCAGCTGCATTAGTTGCATGATGCTTAAAGATTTTATTTTCCCATCTTCCAGTTGGTACCGTAAAAACAACACCATCACAAACCCCTTCTTGATTAAACTGGACCGATTCAGAAAATGGTTGTTCCAAAGTAATTTCAACTCCACCAAGCGCATTAACTAAATCCTTAAAACCTTGATGATTAATGACAATTCCATAATTTATTTCTACCCCAGAAATTTCGCTAATCTTTTTCTCCATATCTTTAAGGCCTTGACCCTTACCCGTTGATTCACCTTGAGCGTAAATTGCGTTTATCTTACTTTTACTATCTTGCTGGATATCTTGGACATACAGATCACGCGGGACTGAAATCATCGACACTTTATTTTCCTTTGGGAAAACGCTTACCACCATAATACTATCAGCCAAATTTCCACCCGCTGGATCATCCGCCCCACGCATACCCAAAAGTAGCACGTTCACGCGGCCCTCTTTCTCGCCCTTTAGTTGTTCTGACAGACCTGGAACCATGTGACCTAAAGATCCCAAGATATTACCATTCGAAGATATTTTATTTAGTAAGCTTCCGGCTCGCCAGCTGAGCAGCCCGCCAATAACTAAAAAAACCGCCAAGACAATCAAAGCTATTTTAACCCATCTTTTTTGGATGAGCTGCTTAAAGCCACCTTTAGCATTGCCTCTTAAATTTCGCTCTTTTTCCATAAAATAACATTTTTATATAAATTAAAACTAATTCGTCTATTGTACTACATTTTTTCGAAAATGGCAAGTAGCTGCCTAGCTGACTTTTCCCAAGAAAAAAAGCTAATTCTCGCCTTTCCTGATTGAATTAGCCTACGTCTCAACTCTTCGTCTTTATCAAGATTATAAAGCATTTCAGCAAAATCTTCAACCTTATTAGGATCTACGTACAGCGCCCCGTCGCCCACTATTTCTCTCAAGCTTGGAATATCAGCAGCTAAGACTGGCACGCCCTGGCTCATCGCCTCCAGGGGAGGAATGCCAAAACCTTCATATAGTGAAGGAAAAACGAAGACCCTGGCTTGAGCGAAAACAACCACTTTGTCTTTTTCATCAATAAAGCCAGGAAACAAAACATCATTTTCCAAATTATCAACAACCACGTTTCTTTCAATCGCTGAGTCGCAATTGTGCGCTTTCAAATCTCCACAAACGACCAGCTTCACATTCTCAAGTCTGTCCTTAATACGAGCGAACGCTTCAATTAGGTGCGGGATATTTTTGCGAGGTTGCAAGGTTCCAAGATATAAGATGAATTTTTCTGGAAGTTTATACTTTTTTTTCACCCTCTCCTTTTCCTCAAGAGAAACTTCACCTTTCAAGAAGTCATCGCTGATGGCATCATAGATGTAATCGACTTTTTCGGGGCCAACCTTATAAAATTTAATTATTTCAGCTCTAGTAAATTTAGAGACGCCAATAACTTTATCCGCGCGCCTTAAGCTCAGCGGAATCAGGGTTTTTAAGAAGATTAAATCAGAAAACTTAATAAACTGCGGAAAAAAGTTAAATGAGATATCATGGATAATTGTAACAATTTTAACCGAACGCGGGACAAAGAACGGCGTAATATACTGCGTTAAATAAGTATCGACAGGATTAGTTTTAAGATACTTTGGCAAAGTCCAAAAATTCCAGCTGAATTTATTTTTGGTTGGCAAAGAAATAATTTTAAAATTATTTTTTCCTTCAATTCCCAGATCCTGGCTGATTTCTTGCAATATTTCTTTATCAACAATATCCGTAAACAATTCAAAATTATGCTCAGGGTTAATCCGGGCCAAATTTTTCACCAAATTGAAAAACACCACTTCATCACCGGTTCGCTTTTTACCTATTAATCTGATGTCGATACCAATTTTCATATAAACGATACGAAACTACGAATTAAATACGAATCTACGAATATATACACAGAAAAAATTACACCAACTTTCTTTCTCTTTGTAAATTTGCCCGTCTGCCGACGAGGCAGGCAGCTAATTTGTAGATTTGTGGGCCTCTTGCAATAATCTCTGGAAACAACACAAACCTATCTCTATCTCTACTTTACCTTCTTTTCCCCAGAAAAGCCAGTCGCCAAAACGATCACGAGGGCAAAAAACAAAACCCCGTAGTGGAAACTCCAGAGCCAGTGATCCAGTAGCAACATCGGCAAAAGCGCGATTAGAAGCGCACCGACCAATTCATACTTTCGGCCATATTTCCAAAACCAAACTAACAGCAAGCTAAGAAAAGTCAGCAACCCAAAAATTCCCAGTTCAGCCCAAATCAGCAATAAAACATTATGTACTGGCTGGTATTCCCAAGCTGGTTCATTTGGTTCTATTTTTATAAGAGTTGGAATATAATTTCCAATACCTACTCCAATGATAGGCTTTTGCGAAATCAATGTTTCAGCTTGCTTCCAATAAATTGCGCGCTGATCCGTTGAAAGATTTTCTAATCGAGTACCGCCCTCAACTCTAACGCTAATAAGTTTACCGTAGCTAACGGTTAGCATTAAAAATACCACGCCGATAATGACAGCGCCCAAAGACAACTTTTTTAAATCAGCAAACTTCTTTTGAAAAAATAAAGTTGCGCTCATGAAAATAAGGCCAAGCGCCAGTCCCAGCCAAGCGCTGCGACTAAAGCTAACAAAAAGTCCCGCCGAAAAAAGTACTAGGCTAGCGAGCAAAAATAATTTCAAATAATCAGGCCTTGCTACTTTTTTTAAGCTTAGCGAAAGAGCTAGCACAACCAAAAGTCCAATCGCCAAGGTCGCGCCCAAAATGTTGGGGTGATCAAAACTACCATAAGCTCGTAGCCACCTACCAGAAACAGCGCCATTTAAAAAAGTTTCAATCACAGCTGACCCGCCTAAACCAGCCTCGTGTCGGGCAAGTCCCAACCATTTATTAGCAAAAGTTGCCTGCGAAAAAAATTGGCCCAAAGCCAAGAGGGTTGGTAACCAGAGACTTGCGAGGAACCAAATAGCAAGTTTTTTAAGTTGCGTAAAATTTAAAATCAGCCAAGCTAAAATCAAAGCTAAAAAAATTCTAGTCTCGGCAAGCAGCGCTAAATTTTTATTTTCCGCCAAGCAGACTGAAACCAACGTTACCAACAAAAAAACTCCAAGGAGTTTCACTTCCATAAATGGATATATGGAAGTTTTCTTGGAGGCTAAGCCTCCAGTTGGAGGCTTAGCCTCCAAGAAAAAACTTTTATGAAAATACAACAAGGCTAAAAAAAAATAACCCTATTAATAAAAGATCAACCCCGTAAAGACTATATGTTAAATATTCGCTCGCTCCCCCCTTTATTTTCCCAGCCTCAATAATCCACCTCGTTTGCCAGGGCAGTAAAAAAATCAACAAATAAATTCCAGACTCGATAACTTTTTTCATTTTACTTCTTTAGCGTCAACAAGCTGACGGCGATTGCGAGATAAACCCAGAGGAAACCAAGGAAAATTCCAGAGTTAAATAGATTTGGGATGATGATAGCAACCAGGCCAAGAAAAACAAATAAGCTCGCAACGTCATTGGCAGCTGATTTAACTAGCTTAAGATAGCTAAGCCCCAGCAAGTAAACCAGCAAAACTACAAAAGCTAAAAAGCCTAGTAGCCCAGCACCTAACCAAACTTCTAGGAAGATATTACTAGCATTAAATCCTGTTCCGCGCGCATCCTGACCCAAAACTTTTCCAATACTCCCCCAGCCAATGCCAAAAATTGGATGGTTTTTAATTTGCTCAAAAACTGTAGCATAAATTTTGGCGCGAATATTAACATTAGGATCTGGACGATAAACTTCAAAAATAAGCTTGCCAATTGTTTTCTCGGTCTCAATCTCTTCTAAATTAATATGTCGACAATGATAACGTTCCAACTCTTCAATATTACTAATTTTTTCAGGCACGGCAACATCCAGTCCGCCTTGGCAAGCAATAGTTATTTTCTGAAGTCCGCCTGTTGACTGGGCGCGACTACCAAGCTGAAAAGTAGTTAGCTGAAAAACATAAATAATTCCAAGACTTAAAATAATAGTTAAAACTAAGCTACCCAGCGCAGCAAAAAACTTTTTCCAATGCCATGGTTTTTTAATAGCTAAGCTAATGTTTGACCAAAAACCACTTGTTTCATTATTAATCAAAGAAGCCTCACCATAGATTAAAGTAAGTTTCAGAAAAGCCAAAACAACTACCAGCGCGCCCAACCAGGCACTGCGAGAAACAGTCAATATTAATGTAATAGCTACAATCAATAAAAAAATGTAAACAACTAATTTTTTGAAAATGTGGACATTGAAAAATTGATTGAGAATTGAAAATTGAAAATTGAAAATTAAGTGATTTTCTTTTTCTTTATAATTCTTAGAAATATAAAAAAGCCAAATAAGCAGTGAAGCTAAAAGAAAAGTGAGGTAAACTCCCAACCAATCAGGCTCAGTAAAAGTGCTATTTGGCCTACCTGGCATCACTTCGAGTGTCGGATGCAAATTTTGCCAAATCGCGTAGCAAGCGACAATTAAACCACTACTTAGGAAAAAAGGTATTATTCTTTTAAGCTCAGCAAGTGATTGCACATAAATCCGCACTAAAAAATAAAGCGCGACGAAAGAAGTTGCAATTATGGCCTGTTTTAAATTTAAGCCTCTTTCCATTCCGCCCAAAGCGCTCAAAAAACCGCCTAACCCGAAAAGAAGTGGGAGCACGTCTGCCCAACTAAATTTCGGGAGAGTTATAACCTGTCGACCGATTAATTGACGCACAAAAAGACTAAGCAAAGTTAAAGCGCCCAGCAATTGATAGGGCTTCAAGGTAAGACCAATTGAAGTTGGCGCTAAATTAACATTTTCTAAGGCAAGAGCCCCAATAAAGAGCACAAAGGCCCAGCCTGGACGATAGAGCGCAAAAACTAAAACTAAAACAATAAAGAAAATAAAATCTCCTAGCTTCTGGAAAGGCAACAATCCAAGATTAGCAAACCAAATTGCAAAAATCGTCAAAATAAAATTAGCTAAAAGCAAATAAGCCTTAGTTGGATTTTTAGAAAACTGCTTAGCGAGTTGTTGAAAATAGTTTTGCATTTTTTTAATCTGTCTTTGCGAGGGTGTAATCACCCGAAGCAATCCAGGGCGTTGCCCTGCTCACTATTTTCCACTCCGCCCTGGGCGGATCGCAATAACAATTTTCTTATTTCATTTCTCCGACAATATTTAAAAACTTTCTGACAAACTTCTCCCACGAAAAATAAGCTGCTCGTTCTCGGCCCTTTAGCGAAAGTGCGATTTTAAGATGATTATTAGCTAAAACATTTTTCAACACCATTGCTAAATCCTCCACGTCCTTCGGATCACAATAAAGCACGCTGTCTCTGCCAACCTCTGGGAGCGAAGAAGTTTTTGAAGTAATTACCGGCGTACCTTGATTCATTGCCTCCAAAATCGGAAGGCCAAAACCCTCATAAAAAGAAGGGTAGATGAAAACCAGCGCGCTAGCGTAAAGCGCTGGCAAGTCAGCCTGCGGAACCTGATTAAGCAAAACAACCTGCCTTGCTAAGCCAAGTTCGCCAATAAGTTTTTCCACATCTGTCACTAGGGGTGCAAGCTGCGGAAGTAGTTTACCGAAAATAACTAACTTTGGAATTTTTTCAGCGCCGGCTACATTGGCTAATAATAACTTATACGCGCGCAAAACACTCTCCACATTTTTTCGTACTTCCAAGCCTCCCCCACTATAAAGATAGCCTGGCTCAAGCTTATATTTTTTTAGCACTTTTTGGAGTTGCGCCGAGCTAAACTGCTGCTTATAAATCGGATCCACATCAATATATGAAACGGTAATTTTTTTAGGATCGATTTGGAGCTGAGTAATAAGGTCCTTTTCGGTTCGATGCGAAATAGCAATCAGCTTATCAACTTTTTTAATTGCTTTTTCAACTAAGTTTTGATAAATTTTCTTACGCCAATTATTAAGATAATTTGGAAAAAACTTCGGAATCAGATCATGTACCACCATTAAATGTTTTGTCTCTCCAGTTAAAATTGTGGTTGATTGATAAAGACTTAAAAAAATGTCGCATTTATCTTGCTTAACCTTCTGCGGCAATAAAAATTTTTCCCACCAAATTTTACGAATTAAATCATCCCGCTTATAAGCTGGCAGGAAAACTTGCTTACTGAATTTAACTGCCGACAAAGCAGTCTTCTTTGGCAATTTTAATTTTACATCTTCTTCGAGATATAGGATGACTTCGATTTCCTTAATTTCCTGATTTTTTATTTTAGCTACGGCTAAATCAACCTGCATGCTTTCAAGTTCCACTAATTCCTTTAAAAAATTAGCCGTGACTTGCCCTAGCCCAGTGCCCTGTTTCCGCAGAAACGAAGCGTTAATGCCAATACGCATAATTTAGAAGTAATTTTGAATTAAATTAAATATTTTATTGCCTCCCTCTCTATAGATAGTATACAAGAAATTGTCCAAATTAAAAAGCCTAGCTAAAAAATTGAGCCTGGCGTGCTTGTACAATTTGAGCAATTGTTCTAAGATAAATAGGAGTTAATCTTAACTAAACTATCATGGAAAAATCAAAAAAATCTATTTGCATTATTGGATTAGGTTATGTGGGCTTACCCTTAGCAGTACAAAGCGCCCTAAAAGGTTACACTGTTTATGGCCTTGAAAATGATACTAAGAAAAATGAACTTATCAACGCTGGCAAGAGTCCCATTAAAGAAGAATTCTTAGAAACAAATTTACCTAAAGTAAAAATAGTCGCCACCAACGACCCCGCCATCATTTCAAAGGCGGATATCGTCCTTGTCTGCGTTCCAACGCCGGTTGATGAAAATTTCTTTCCAGATCTTGAACCCGTAAAAACAGCGATCGCCACCATTGTCGCCAATCTAAAACCTGGCCAATTAGTCGTCGTTGAATCTACTATTAATCCTGGAGTTTGCGAAGAAATTGTTGAGCCGATTTTTGCTAAAGCTGGATTCGTTGTTGGCAAGGATTATGAGCTTGCCCATTCGCCAGAACGCATCAATCCCGGCGATCCAAAATGGAACGTCACTAATATCCCCCGCGTCGTTGGCTCTTTTACGAAGGCGGGCCTAGCGCTAGCGTTGGAATTTTATGAAGATATCATTGAGGCTAGCATCATGCCAATGGAAACGATTCGGGAAGCTGAGGCGGTTAAAATTATGGAAAACTCTTTTCGAGATGTTAACATTGCCTTTGTTAATGAGCTGGCTAAATCTTTCGACCGACTAGGTATTAATATTGTTAACGTAATCAAGGGAGCATCAACCAAGCCTTACGCTTTTATGCCTCATTGGCCAAGTTGCGGAGTTGGTGGACATTGCATTCCAGTTGACCCTTATTACTTAATCGAACGCGCAAAGGCTTCCGGTTTTGATCATGAATTTTTAAAGATTGCTCGCAAAATTAATAATTCGATGCCAGAATATACCGTTGAATTGTTGCAAGACGCCCTAAATACTATAAAGTTACCTTTAAATGGAACTGCTGTAGGGCTTCTGGGAATTTCCTACAAAGCCAATGTGGCTGATTTGCGCGAATCGCCTTCAATGCAGATTATTAAGCATCTCGAAAAACACGGGGCCGAGGTTCTCACTTTTGATCCGCATACCCCGAGCTATTCAACGGAAGAATCTTTGGAAGCTATTTTGGAAAAATCCACCGCCCTTATTATTGCAACTGATCACAACGAATTTAAAGCGCTTGCGCCAAGCCTCTTCAAAGAACATAACATCCAAATTATCATTGACGGTAAAAACTGTTTAGACAAAATAGAGCTTGAAAAAAAATGGCATAATTTATAAGGGAATAGGGAGATAATAATAAATCAAAATTTAAAAATCAAAAATCAAAATTTTAATATTCGCTTCGCTCATATTTTTAAAATATTATATAGCGATTCCGAAATTTTCCATTTTGAGATTTGCATTTTTCATTTTTTATGTTTCATTTCTTAAAATTTATCGTCTGGGTTGCCGGTATCACGGTAATTATTTATCTAGCTCTTCCCCTTTTTGGCTATGAGGTAAATTTAAATTATTTTGATAAAAGCACCAGCCGTTGTCAACAAACCCTTAGCGATTGCTCAAAAAAGATGCTTGAAAACGGCGCTAAGAACGCAAAGTGTGATTTACAGTGTGTCAACCCTGAGTTAATTCTTAAAAAGAAATAGCTATGAAACTAATCGTCAATATTCCAGCCTATAACGAAGAAAAGGACATCGGAGCCACAATTAAAAAAATTAAGGAAAGTTTTCAGTTAGACTTTTATTTAAAAGCAGGCAGCGTAATAAAGGAAAAGCTTATTCAAGTTGTTGACGATGGCTCAACTGATAAAACTGCTGAAATAGCCAAAGAAGCTGGCGCTGATATCATCGTCTCCTACAAACCAAACCGCAAACTCGCCTATTCTTTCAAGCGTGCGGTCGAAAGTTCCTTAGAAAACGGAGCTGATATCATGGTAAACATTGATGCTGATGGCCAATTTAATCCTAACGATATTCCAAAACTACTAACCCCAATTTTAGAAGGCAATTATGACATGGTTATCGCTAATCGCTTTAGTCATTTAGAAGCTAAGAATATTCCTTGGATTAAAAGCTTTTTAAACCGTTTTGCAGCCTCCGTGGTTGGCTTCTTTTTAAATTATAAGACTGAAGACCTGACTTGCGGTTTTCGCGCTCATAATCGAGAGACGTTACTGCGCTTTAATTTAACTAACGTTAATTTTACTTATACCCAAGAAACTATTATTGACGCGATTGGAAAAAATTTAAAACTTAAGTGGGTCCCAATTCAAGTCACCTATTTTGCTGACCGCAAAGCGAAAATTACTAAATCTATTTTCAAATTTGTTAATAATGGTTTTAAAATTATCATCAAAGCCGTTCGTGACGTACGACCAATGAAGTTCTTTGGCGGTCCAGCCTTATTTTTAATTCTTGTTTCGCTTGGTTTTTTTGCTTATTTTGCTTCTTTATATTTCCAAGATTTTAAAATTACGGCTCATCGAAATTATCTCTTGGTCGGCATCACCCTACTGCTTGTTGGAATTCAATTTTTAGTTTTCGCCTTAATTGCTGATATGATTAAATCAAACCGCAATTTAACCGAAGAACAAATGTACCTATTGAAAACGGAAAAATACAAAAAATAAAAAGAGTGGGCTATAAGTAAATTATGGTTTTCAGAAACTAAGTCAGAAATTTTTACTTCGCTTGTTTACTTTTTAGAGCCCGCGTTTGACCAAAAACAATGGTCAAACGCTTAGCTCTCTCTCGTTCGCATGGCCTAAAAAGTAAACAAGCTCGTAAAAATTCAAAGGTGACTTTTAGCTAGACCCGTATATCACATACAACCCTAAAAAGATTACCACAATATAAGCTTAAAAAGATGCTAGTCATAAAGCATCTTTTTTGCTTGAAATTAATCCCCCTTTAAGCTATAATTTATTTATATGCAAAAGCTTAAAATCATCTTCATTTCGCATGCTTATCCCCCAACTGTTGGCGGAGTCGAGAGCCATAATTTTGAACTTTCAAAATGGCTCGGCCAATTAGCCGAAGTTACCACTATTGCCAATACGCGTGGACGTTGGTTTCTACCATTTTTCGCGCCCTACGCTCTCATAAAAACACTCTGGCTGCTGCCTAAAAATGATGTGGTGCTTTTAGGGAGTGGCGTAATAGCTATCAATGGATGGGTGGTAAAACTATTTAGCAAGAAACCAGTCCTTTGCGTTATCCATGGGTTGGATATTAATTGGAATTCAGCCTCATTGGGGGTTTGGTATGAAAAAGGCTTAATTCTCATTTATCAAACACTTTGGACTAAAGTTTTTCTACCAAAATTTGACAAGTTTATCGCCGTTGGCAATGAAACCATAAAAGTTGCGATCGAAAAAGGCATTCCGATCGAAAAAATTGTTTTCATTCCCAATGGTGTCGACACTGAGAAAAATTTACTTAAAGCCTCCAAACTTGATTTAGAAAAAACTCTAGGAATTTCAGTCGAAGGCAAAAAAATCTTATTAACTTCTGGCCGACTTGCCAAGCACAAGGGTGCAGCTTGGTTTATTCACAACGTGATGCCATTGCTACCTGCGGAATATATCTACGTCATTGCAGGCGATGGTAAAGATAAAGAAAATGTAACCAGCGCAATTGCAGAAAAAAACTTAAGCACCAGAGTTTTAGCGCTCGGATATGTAAGCGACGACGTCCGCAACCAGCTTTGGGCAACTTGCGATCTTTTTATTCAACCTAACATTAAAATTGCTGGCGACATGGAGGGTTTTGGGATTTCCGTGATTGAGGCTGGGGCTTGTCGCTTGCCAGTTTTGGCTTCAAATCTTGAAGGTCTCAAAGATGCCATCAAAGATGGAAAAAATGGCTTTTTGGTTGAGCCAGAAAATGCTGGGGCATATCTACTAAAAATCACTGAGCTTTTTACCAATGAAAGTCCACGAGAAATTTATGGCCAAGCGGTCAGAGATTACATACTTGAAAATTATCAGTGGCAGAATATCGCCAAACAATATCTAACTGAAATAGAGAAAGTAATCAGTAATCAGTAACTCACTACCAGCATGTTTAGTTTTATTTTTTCCCAATTTGCTTTTTACTTTTCACTCCTCGTAGTGCTTTTTTGGCCAGGTTATTTTTTAACTAGAATGCTTAACGCTAAATTTGGCTTTTTTACAAAATTAGAAGAAACGGTGCTTTCGGTTGGTTTCAGTATCTTTGTTTCAAATTCCTTAATGCTAATTCTAGGAGCTTTGCAAATTAGCCTCACGCGTTGGAGCCTTTTACTGACAATAGGCTTTTTTTCTTTACTTTGTTTTTTATTGGAAAAAATCTTCTTTCAAAAAAAACCTAACTACCCAGGCACGGATAGTCTAATTTTTTCAAAAAAACAAATTCTCCTGACTTGCCTTATCTTGGGCCTCGCTATCTTCTTTCGGACGCTTTACCTGAAAGACTCCATCTTACCTTCCGCCACAGACTTAGGGCATCATATGTATTGGACAAATCTAATTGTCCAAAAAGGCGAAATTCCTAATTATCAACAAAAAAATATCCTCACCAGCGGCGCAACTTATACCATCAGCGAACCTCAAAACATTAGCGACTTTATTATTGGCGAACATTTAATTTTTGCAGCTGTTGCGCTAATTTCAGGGCTGAGCGTCATTTCCTATTTTCCAGCGCTGGTGCTTTTCATCATTAACATTTTTTCCCTGCTAGCAATTTTTATTTTGACCCTGCGTCTTTTTGAAAAAAATAAAGAGAGAGTAACGATCGCTATTTTTACCCTCTTTTTACTTGGGCCACTTTTTGCGATTACGCCACCGCAAGCTAAATTCATCAGTGGTGGGGTGGTCGGCAACATTATTGGAAATTTACTTTTACCGCTAGCGCTTTATTTTTTCTTACGAGCGGTGCGCGAAAAAAATAAGGTCCTACTGGTACTAGCGTTAGTTTCGACAATGAATCTTTTTTATACGCATCACTTAACCGCTTTTTTATTTACCCTTTCACTTTTACTTAGCATTTTATTGGTTTTAATTTTTAATTTTAAAAATGCACTAGTGCTCCTTAAAATTTGGTCAAAAATGCTTTTCTCTTTGCCCGTCATGGGTTCCCTGCTACTCATGTTGATCTTTGCGTTTACCGTCTACACTCCTACCTATATTACAAACCAAGCAATTAAAACCGTCGTGGGAGCTCCGAAGAAAATAGAACACACTGGCCTAACCTTAACTCAGTTCAAAGACGCTCTTGGCGAACCTAGGTTAGCCCTAGCTGTCGTTGGAATTTTAATCCTCGGCTACTTATTAATTAAAAAAACTCGAAGTCGAAAAAATAACTTTACTTACGAGCAATTACCCTTCCAGCTTTTTATCCTAGCCGGTTGGATTGGTATTATCACAATCATTTCACTCTTTCCGCAATTGATTAAGATTGGGATCCCTTCGGCGCGCGTAGCCAATTATGGGACTTATCCTTTTTCAATCACAGCTTCTTTCTGCTTAGTTGCTTTATTTTTTCAAACAAATAAACACGAAAAACACCAGCTATTCATTAAGGCTCCCCTTTTCTTTTATACGCTTAGTCTAACCGTAGCGTATTTACTTACCGCTGGTTTTTTTGATAATGTTGCAAATCTTACCCAAACCACTGCCCCTAAAGTTATTAATCAAACTTTTAACGCTTCACAGTTTCTAGCCAGTAAGCTTGCCCCTGGCGACCAAGTTGAAAGTGACCATATTTACATTAAAGCTGATGCCTGGACTAAGGTTTTTCTAATGCAGGATTATAATTTTCCACTTTACCGAGCCAACCTTGAGCGTTATGAGAACGGGATCGACCGCAACGAAAAATGCACGCTCAATATGCTTTCTAACCCTAGCGCTCCCGATAGTCAGAAATGTTTTACCGACCTTAACGTTAATTTTGTAATGGTTAACAGTAAAAATGACGCCGTTCAATTTCAAAAAAATTCCGCCTTTTGGCAAATTTACGCTAACGATGAAATAAATATTTATCTCCGCAAATAAATGCAAACATCCATGACCTACGCTAAAAAAGTTATCCTCGCGCTTGCCCTTTTCTTTTTAGGCTGTCTTTTCTATTTAGCTTATACGCAGCAGCAACAGCAAGATTATAACTACGGTAAGTCCTGGTGGAGTATTTATTTTGCTGACCCGCGAACAAATGACCTTTCCTTTATCATTGAAAATCATAGTAGCGAAAAGAATTTTCATTGGGAAATTTCAGTCGATAAAAATCCCCTTTCCCAAGGAGATACCACGGCTGGCTTAGGAGAGAAAAAGAAAATCACAGTTAAGGCTCTCCAGGATATCGCTGGAAAAAAGATTAATCTAAAAATTTCAACCCCGAAAAGTTCTAAAGAAATTTATAAAAATTTATAAAAAATATTTGGGTCATGCACAATAAATAGTTCTAGCTAGAGGTTACCTCTAAATATAATCCGCGCAAGACCCATCTTAACTTAACCCTATGGCCGTAACCGCATACATTTTTTGGTTAGGACTAGCCGAAATTCTTTTTTATATTTCTGGCTTCATTGTCCACAGCGCCGCTGGACGCATCCTTGGGCCGGCTGATTACGGCGTCTATGGCATTATTATCACTCTGACGATCTTAATTGCTTCCCTAATCGGCAATGGCATTCCAATTGCGATGAGTAAATTCCTGAGTGCAGACCTGACTAAAAAACCAGGACTTATTTCTGTCATTAAAAAAAAGGCAGCGCTTGCCCAATTAATTTTAATGGGCGCGGTAACTGCAGTATTTTTTTTCGGAGCACCCATCATCGCAATTATGCTACATGATCCATCCCTAGAAAAGTTACTCAGAATTTCTGCTTTCATAATTCCCTGCTACGCTGCCGATTCTTTTTATTTCTACTACTATACCGGAATCCATCAATTTAACATGCAGTCTATTTTGAAATCATTAAGGTCGGTACTGCGAGTCGCTATAATTGTGGGCCTAGGATACTTTTTGTCGCTAGAAGGTTTCATCACGGGTTACATCTATGTATCGCTGGCTATATTTCTTATCGCACTTGTTATTGATCGGCTTATATATGTCAAACGCTTTCCGACAGTTAAAGCTACCAGAAATGAAGCTTTCCCTATTAAGAAATTGCTTTCCTATGCTCTGCCGATAACGGGTTTTTTGGTTTTATACCAAACCATGATTTCACTTGATCTTTTTGTGGTAAAATCAATTCTGCGTGATGATTATGCCACTGGCCTTTTTAACGGAGCTTTTACTATTTCCCAAATTCCAAATTATCTTTTCTATGCTCTCACTATTGTACTTTTACCTGTTATTTCACATTCAACTGCCAACGAACACAAAGAAAAAACAACTGCTGCAATCAGCATAGCCCTTCGCATGATGACTATCTTGCTTATTCCAACCATTGCCCTAATTATTAGCTATGCTCAACCACTTATGATTTTCTTTTTTGGTGCGCAATATGCCGGTGGCGCTAACGCTCTCCAATTCATGGCTTTTGGTGTGGGTCTACTGACGCTTTTTTACGTCATGAGTTTTGCTTTTCAAGGCGCCGGTCTTGTTAAATTACCCCTAAAAATCGCCTTTTTTGGAATGCTATTGAATACAACACTTAACGTCATCCTAGTTAAGGCTTACGGTCTCATAGGTGCAGGCATTGCAACTAGCATCACAGCAAGCTTTGTCACCATGGCACTTTTCTATTTTCTCAAAAAAACCTTTTCCGTCCAGTTAAAAATTTCAAGTGCTTTGAAAATAATATTTTCAGCAGTCATGATTTATTTTCTTTCCTTTCTCCTACCTAGCACGAAAATTCTATTCATTTTTTCCGGTGCATTTTTGTTCCTGGTATATTTCAGTATTCTTTATTTACTAAAAGAACTGACTCAGGAAGATTTTGCGATATTTAAAAATATGATTCCAGGTTTTAAGAAAAAATAAAAGGGTATTAATACCCCAGGGCAAGCCTCGTAGGCAAATAAACCTTTTGTTATCGTCGCTCGCTGCGAAATGAAAGAGTACTTTCATTTCTCTCACTACGCTAGATAATAAGTAATCAAATTAATTAATTTTTTATTTATAAGTAAATGACTTTTTTTAAAAAAATAGCTCCACATAAATGGGAATTGCTTTTTCTTATTACGATTTGTGCCATCGGAATAGCATTTCGTGCCTATAATCATGACAAATGGCTTCATTTTGAAGTTGATCAAACCTGGGACTATCACATTGTTTCTAATGCGGTGACTGGCGGAATTAGCAACCTTCCCCTGCTTGGGCCAACGGCTGGAGGAGGTCGCGCACTCCGCCTTGGGCCTGCTTTTTACTACATGGAATACGTCAGCGCCCTGCTCTTTGGTAACACGCCCGCAGGTCATTCCATGACTGTACTCATTTTTTCCATTTTAACTCTTCCTCTTTTTTATGTATTCATTAGAAGATATTTTTCCGTACTAATTTCTTCTGGATTACTATCGGTCTTTGCTGTTTCGCTTTATCTTATTCTCTATGCTCGTTTTTCCTGGAGCCCCAATGTGCTACCATTTTTAATTCTGCTTACTTTCTATGCCCTACTCAGGTGTGTTTCAAAAAATGAAAAGCACCCGCGAATCTGGTTTTTAATAATGGTTTTAATGGCTAGCATTAGCACCCAAATTCATTTCAATGCTTTTTTCACTATTCCAGCAATTGTAATCTCGTTCCTGTTTATCAAGCGACCGAGGTTTAACTTCAAAACTTGGGGCCTGGCAATTGCCATAGTAATTCTGCTATATTCCCCAATGATTGCCAATGAAATCAAAACTAGCGGTGAAAATTCTAAATTTTTTGTTGAAAAAATAGGCAAAGGTGAATCCCACCGAAAGAACTTTGCAGAAAAAGCCTTTCTTATTACTCAATACCACACCTATGAATATTTTCTCATTCTAAGTGGGAACGATCAAATCAATGGGGTATCAACTCCAGATGGATATACGCTAGGTATGACTTGCAAAACAACCTGTTTTTCTCGTCTCCCAGTTCGAATTACTGCCCTGCTTTATTTTTTAGTTGGAGTTTTTCTTTTGATACGAAAAACGAAAAAAGAACCAGCTGGTCAGCGTAAAGATTTTCTTATTCTTTCATCACTTTGGCTTGTTTTTTCATTCCTCTATTTCTATGCTATATTTTCTTCAAATATTCTTTTTCCAAGATTTTTTCTAGTAGTCAGTCCACTTGCCTTCATTTTACTTGGGCTAATCCTTGAAAACATCAAGCCAGAAAAAAATAAACAAAGGTTATCTTTTTTTATTATAATAATTGCATCCTTTTCTGTATCAAACATAATTAAAGATTTTAATTACCTTAATGGCTTAAGGAATGCTACTACCACGGAAAGTTCAGCTAAAATGAAAGATGTTTTTCCGACTAATTCAAGAGTGACCCTTCAGCAAGAACAGCTAGTCACAAATTACATAGCCTCAAAATACATCGATAACACATATCCTGTATATTTAGCTTGTGATCATGAATACGAACCCTCTTTTTGGTATTTTTTAAATCAAAAAGGAATTAAATATTATACCCCATTCTTAATTCCTGTTGAAAAAAATTCAGTCTATGAGCAAGCTAACTATTTTTCCATATATCGCACAAACCAAATCAATAAAAATCAGCTCAAAAAAATTTCCGATGATTTTTTGATTGTTGAAAAAAAAGAGCTGGGTTCACTGACTGTTTTTTATTTAAACCCAAGAAGGGAAAGGATAACAGCTACCAGACAAGCTGAGGATACAAAGCAAATAACTATTCAAAAAGAACAAATATCTCAACTAATGACCTGGGATAAGCTCAGCAAGCCATTTTCGCCACAATCAACTCCAGATGAAACAATTAAATCAAGTGTTTCAGAAGAGGAACTCCCATAATCAACGGCACTCCTAGCGTTTTGACTTTATATTAAGCATATTAAAGTCAATTCTCCCCGCTTTTTCAATCTGGATGCCTCTCCCAGAGACTGCTTTGAAATTTGTCACGGTTATATTATAAATATGATCCTTGTCTAAAGAATTTACGCTAAAAGCATTCTGTGCTTTCGTTATATTAGTTTTAGAAATAAGAATATTTCTAAAGATTGATTCCTGCTCTCCGTTTGTCAAAATATTAGATCCATAAAACATATCCAAAGAAATAGCATGGCTATTAACTAACATATTAGAACCATCTAGCCAAATATTTTCAACAATTCCACCTCGACCAGGCGAAGACTTTATCTTGAAACCATCCTCTGTTGAATCAAAAGTGTTATTTTGCATAATGATATTCTTTACCCCACCAGTGAGTTCACTTCCGATTGAAATTCCACTATGCCCATCTCTCATTTTACAATTTTTAATTATGACATTTTCAGCTGGTTTATTTATTCTCAGACCATCTTCCCCCAGACCTGCTTTTATTGAAATTGCATCATCACCCGCAGAAATATCAGAATTTTTAATAAGCACATTTTTCGAAGAATCAACGTCCACACCATCAGTGTTTATTCCGTAGGTATCTATTTTAACATTATCAATGATAATATTTTCAGAATATATAGGATGAATAGTCCACATTGGACCGTCCTCAATTGAAATTCCCTGCACTAAAATATTTTTGCAATTAATAAACTGGATGAAGGATGGCCTAAGACCATACTGCTCACCGAAAATTCTTTGCTCTGCTGGCACGCCTGCTTTGACCATAGCCAAAAGCTCTGCTCCCGCATTGGGATCTTGTGGCTTATCGCTCCAAACTCTCCACATTACTCCGTTTCCGATAAGTTTTCCTTCCCCCGTTATTGCAATGTTGCGACAATTATTAGCATAAATGAGCGGAGAATAATTAAAGTATTCCATGCCTTGATAGCGTGAAAAAACCAACGGCAAATAATCATTTCGGTCATCGCTAAAATTAATTTCGGCGTCTTTTACTAGTGAAAGTTCAATGTTATCTAAAAAATGAATCTGACCAGTGAGCCACTTTCCCGCAGGAAAAATAACCTTCCCACCACCTTTTTGCGAGCAATCACCTATTGCCTGTTTAATAGCTTCGGTATTTTTTGTTTTACCATCTCCAATCGCGCCATAATCCAAAATATTACACTGCCTTTCTGGGATTTGAGGTTTTTTTATTTGAGACATTATTAAAAGATACCTTTGTTTATTTTCATAAATAAGCTTAAATGGATAACTCCTAAAGCTCAACGCGAAAAAAATAACTACAAGTAACAGGAGAAACATTATCGACCTTTTGAGGTATTTAAATTTTAGTAGCTTTTTTGAAAAATTATTGAGATTTATTTTATTCAATTTTTTGAAATTAATTATTATTAAAATTATTATTTTTGCTTACGCTCAAGTTGCATGATAAAATATCTTCCATTGGAAGCATAGTTTTTGAGCTGATAAATGTTTTTTTCATCTTCAGTGAGATTTTTTTCCAAATCAGGGTTCGAGATTGGACCAAAAGCAAAGAAAGTAGCATCCGTTGTCTGTTGCTTCTTAATTGAAGAAATCTTTAGCTGTGAAGAAGCTGGGAGATAATCCAAAGCAGCCAGCACATTCTCCAGGCTGACATTTCGCCCATTAAGATAAACTGGTTTGGAATGATTAGCATGCTCGAAAATAAAATTAGAAAAAAGTTCAGCCTCTCCTAAGGTAAGATTTATAACCCCATAAGGCATTTCCGGGGCTCTGCCATTGAGATATTCAACTTCTGCAGCAATGGATTGGAAATTCATTCCGAACAAAAACAAAAAAAGAACAAAGGCAATCAAATATTTCCAAAACCTCTTGAATCCTAAAATGTATTTGAGCCACAATCCTAAGAATATAAACGGAACTATTTCAACGATGACAAAGTACCGCATAGTCATCGGATTAAGAACTAACAAGCAAACAATAAAACTGACTATAAAAAAAATTGAAATAAAATGCAAAAAAATTTTCTTTTCAAAATTAGCTTCTCGCTTGATGAAATACCCTAATAAAACATACCCGCCTAAAGTAAGGAGTAAGCTAAAAAACACAATGGAAGCTGTAAGGATATTTTTAAAACCGTTCGTGAAAAAATCAACCAGAATTTTACCGTCATTCTTCGTAATAGTCTTGCAGTAATTATCCTCCCCAATTGAAGTCAGAATATAGGTATTAACATGAGACAAGCATTGCATGGTAGTTATTGGGGTTCCAAGCTGTGGCGGCTCATAAAAAACAACCTTGATAAATTCCAGAGTATTCTTGCCACCACTTCCTATTTCCGAAAAAACCACTGGCAAATTGAGAAAAAAGGCAATTGATACTATCCAAAATAACATCTTCCAATTCAACTTACCTTCCCTTCTTAAATAGAAGAAAAAGATAAGTGTCATAACCGGTATCGACAACAAAAACAAAATATGCAATTGAACGCCCACACCTAGAGAAATGCCAACGACTGTCGCCCAAAACCATTTGGATTTATCAGTCTTTGCTGAAACAATTTCCAGAAAAGCATATAGAAAAAGCATTAAAAAGAATGGCTGCGAATTAGGATTCCAAGCAAACCTAGCATATCTGATAGCAAAAAAATCAACAGCATACAAAGCCATTAGTAATAATGAAATATTTTTTGAAAAAAATCTTTTTAGCAGAAAATACAGAAGTGGAATACTTAAAATTGAAAAAAACAAATCCGGATAGGCCAACACATCCGGAGCAAGGCCAAATATTTTCGCAGAAACATATTGAAAATAATAGAAGATTGGACCAAGTTTAAAATCAGTCGTGCCAACAACTGGACCGAGTAGAGGCAACGCATGACCATTCGAAATAACGTCCCTTATGATAGAAGCATCACGCGCCTCGTCCTTGTGGAACCTAAGCCAATCATGAAAGTTGTAAACCCGCACAAAAATTCCCATTGCCAAAATGACATTTAGGACTAAAACAATTCTATTTTTCAATACAAAATTATAAATTTTTTTCATTGTTCATTTTTAGTAAATCTCTAAAAACCTCACCTTCGCCAAAAATAAACCGTAGCCTGACCTCTGACCGCAGCATTGTCGGTCTTGGAAAGATTACTTTCAAGATATAGTTTGGCGTCTTTAGTTAAAAACAAAGTGTCATTATCAAAAAGTACTACCCAGCCGCTATTATTTTGCTCCACAACTTGCCTGAGCTGATCAACTGAAAAATCATTCACGGCCGATTCTCCTCCGAAATCAAAGACTTTGGCGTGCATTCCAGAAAGATAATAATTTCTAAAATTTCTGGTAACGATCACGTCGCCAGGCTTGAAATTCTTTTTGACATACAAAAAAACTTTGCGATAATCACCTACATCTGTTCTGTGATAAGTATTATTCTCACCTGAAAAATAAGCGTAATTTGGAAGGAGCAATAAAGCCAGTACGATTGTTACCAAATATGCTTTTTTCGAAATGCTTAAAAGATGTTTCTCAAAAAACACTGCGACTGCATATATTCCCGTTGCGACCAAGATAATCAAAAATGATTGCAAGAAAAAAACATACTGGATACCTTGGGTTCTCTTCCACATGAAAGCCGCCATAAGAAGAGGAACAAGAATAGAAGTCAAGAGCCAAATAGTTTCTTTCTTTTTCCCTTCCTTTTGATACAAAAAATATCCCCCGACAATAAAAAATAAAACTCCCAGCATCCAATTATTATAATCTGAAAGAATTTTTTCAAAATATCCACCATTATTAATGAAGAACTTTATCGATGTCACGAAAATTCCAGTAATACCTGGGAGAAATTTAATTGCAAAAGCCGAAACAAAAATTATCAGCAGAGTTGAAATACTATATTTATTAGCCGTTATTTTCCGTTCCTTTTTCCATTGCAGAACAGCCTGAACAAGCACAAAGCCAAAAAAGGCTGCCGCGATGTTTACAGTCAGAAGCTGCAATTCTAAACTAACATACCCGAGGATTAAGGTTGGGATTATATAAAGGATATTCACACTACAATATTCCCAGATTTTCCTTGCAAGCTTATTCTTGCCTTCATACGCTTTCTCATAGGCCATAAACAAAGTCCAGGACAATGCCAAATACATTGGATAAAACATCGCATACATCCTCAATTTTCTATCAAACATAATGCCCATCGCACTTATCGCAAACAAAAAAGCGGCTAGCAACCCAATTTGACGTTTTTTCGTAAAAGAGAATGCAACTCCATATATTAAAGCAATACTAACCAAGCCCCAAAACACGCTCACTAACCGCGCCATTTCTTCCGTTGGGGGGAGCAGCTTGAAAACCTGCGCAACTTGCCATTTATACATCCAAGCTCTCACATCCCTTGCCTGATTAACATCTGCTGTATTTGGCTTGCCAAAATTAAAATCCCAGGCTTGCCAAACATGTGTCATTCGGTATGCATAAGCTGAATTCATATCCAAATACTCATCAGCAATAAAAGAATTTTTTCCAAGATCATACATCCGTAGCACTCCACCCAAGATAATAATCGCAAGCAAAATAATCATATTGAAGCGCAATTTATTTCGCAGAAAGTATTTCCTAAATGATTGTAGGTTTTTTTGCATATATTTTTAGTCACAAAAAATAATTATTCATTCTATAAATTCATTACGCCCCCTAATCTTCAACGGGTCCCCCATTCTTGTAAATTTCTACAAAGTTTGCCTGCCGTCCGTCAATAAATAAGGCCCAAGCTTTTTTAATATCATAATGATCAAATTTTTTCCACATATTTATATTTTGCTTTTTGCCTCTGCGCGTTGCCACCGCATAATTAATTGATTCCAAAGAATTTTTCTTGGCATAATCGCTTAGCGCATAAGCTTTCATACATTTACCAACAAAAAATGGACAAACGCCATAATAATCAGACCAAACAACTAGGTTTTCAGCGCCAGGCAGACTATTGAGATATTGAGCAGCTTCATAACCACCATAACCCCAGGCACCAGTGATGACGCTATTTTTTGGCATCAAGCTATTTGTATAATTAAAATAAAACGGCTTGCTTTGCCAAAGGCTAACTATTGAAACTCCAACAATAACCATAAGAATTATAGTCTTTGGGAAAGTAAACTTCTTCACAGATAAAAATAACTCTGCTATTCCAAATGCTGCCAGCGCAAATAAAACTGGGTATAAAATTATAGCATAGCGAATAGTAACAAGCAGCCCCTGTCTCATCACCGCCACATAAAAAATAAAAACAAACAATGAGAATAAGAACACTAACAGCTCATTTTCAATTTTTCTAAAAATCGCTTTCAGCCAAAGGAAAAGCAAACTAGCAAGGACAAGTGGGGTGAGCGAAAAAACAATCGGCTTAAATTGGAGCATTAATTGATCGAACAAGGAAGCATGCTGATATTTCGATCCTTCCGCTGAATCAAAGGCTACACTCAAAACATTCATAAAATTTTTGCCGACTGACCAATTCAGCAAAACAAGCAAAAACATGCCACTTAAAAATACATACAGAATTTTTGGCAATACTCTTTTGAGCTTATTACTCTTTTTTATTAAAAAAACTGCAAACCGACTCTCACTCAAGGCAGAATCAAGCAGCAGTAGAGAATTCAGAAAAATTAATGGCCAAAAAATATATTGCATTCCCTTAAACCCTATCGTGCTCTTATAGGCAAGCATGGGATCTACTAATACGGCAGGCATCAGGATTGAGAACAACAAGAAACCTCCAAAAATAAGACTAAAATAGGCTATTGAGAATTTAAAAATTTTCTTTTTAAGTGTAACCCTATCCCAGTTAGTTCCTTCAAAAATCAAAAAGAAACCGATCATTGCTAGAAAAAATGGCACTAGCATAAGTGCGGCATATTTGCTCAGAAGTGCCATTCCAAAAAAGATTGCAGCTGAAAACAAATGAATTTTTTTCTCTTCTTGCAGATAAAGAAAGAACGCCAACACAGTTGCAAATGAAAAAATCCAAAGCATTGAATCAGGATTAACAATCTGGGAAATCCCAATTAAAATAGGACTGAGCAAGATAAAACTAACAGCTAAAAGCGCAAGGAAATCCTTTTTTGTTATTCTCCGTAGGGCCCAAAAAAAATAGATTGCGGCCAACGCAGTAAAAAAAACCTGAGGAAAGCGAAAAACAAAATTAAGCCGCTCAACGTTTTGAACATTGACTTGGCCTCCGTTTAAAATAGCTCTCTCAAAAAGAAGACCCGCACCTGAAATAAAAACCAAAGAAATTCCTGGTTTATCATTAATTCTAGTTGCAATCCAATTATGCTGAGAAACGGCAGTCCAATATTGATGGATTCTGTCATGAGCAGGATCATTAAACCAAAAATGCTCATCCGCCGTTTCAAATTTCGTCAAATGATGAACGGAAAAAACGAAATACAAAAGCAGGGGGATGCTTAGTAAGAATGCTGGTCTTTTCAGATATGAGGCAATAGTATTCATATTTTTAGTTCTTGTTTAGCTCATACTTTAAGAGCTTAGTTATCATCTACCGAAGAAGCATCGCCCTGAACCGATTGCCCAGTAATGAGAGGTTTTGATTGCCTGATTTTCAAGAAACTTTTTTCTCGTCCATCAATCTCTAATCTCCAAACGGAATTCTTTTCCATCGCATGGGGAAAATTAATAGCAATTGTCGATTGCAAGGATTGGAAATAATAGTCAATTGGATATTTTTGAGTATCCACTTTAGCTTTATGGATGCATTTACCAACAAAAAATTCACAAACCCCATAAGCATCCACCCATAAAGTTAGATTTTTTGCCTCTGGCAAGCTGTTCATATATTGCGCAGCCTCATATCCCCCATAGCCCCAAGCACCACTAATAATATAATTTTTTGGCAAAAGATTATTAGTATAACTGAAATAAAAAGGTGCTATCAAGGAAATACTAACAATATTAAGCAAAGCCACCAAAGAAAAAATCCAAACCATTGAGACGTCAGCAATTTTTTTCCTAATAGCAACTTTACGCAAAGTAAAAACAAGCGCTATTGTAGCAACTAAAATAAACAATATACCATACCAACTGCGATATACTCTATCGACGAAAGCATTCTTATAAATGCTATTAAGAAAATACTGTTGAATTATCAAGCTAGTAAACAAGATAAGCACTAGCGAAAAGCCAAATGCAAAAACCTTGAGCCCCCTAGCATCAAGTTTTTTTTCTCGAATGTCAGAAAAGAACTCCACCAAGGAAATAGAGCCAATAATCATTGAGAGTGGAAACAAAATAATACTATATCGAACAGTAATCAGCAGCCCCTGCTCGATAACTGCCACTATAAATATCAAGAAGAATATCGACAACAAGAAAGAGAATGTTTTTATCTTTGTTTGATTTAAAAAGCCCCTAAACCAAGCAAACATGAGCATAAACAAGGCTACTGGCGTCAACGCAAACGTCAACGGAACAAACTCCATAATAAATCTTTTAAAATAAGGAAGCTCGCTGAAAAGATCACTTCTCTTTAAGTTAAAAGGGATGCCAGATAAATCAATAATACTATTTCTCGAAAGCCAATTTGTGAGCACAAAGAAAACCGTTCCAAATAAAATAGCATAGACTATTTTTGGCAGGATTTCCTCGAGTGGCTTTAGTCTTTTTATTAGCCAGACAAAACCGCCACTAACAAAGAAGCGAGCATCCAAAATTAAAATCGCATTAATAATCATCACTGTCCAAAAGATAGGTTGCATCCCAGGAAAGCCAATTGTACCTTCGTAGAAAACTTTTGGCTCCACAAAAGAAGCTGGCATCAGAATTGCAAAAATAAGCATTCCACCAAATAAAACCCCCAAATAAGAAAAACTATTTCTAATTACCATTTTTGCAAAATCTTTTTGTCGATTATCCCACCTAAAAAACTCAAAGAAATAATAAACAACCATCATAAAAAAGAAAAATGGAAACAAAATCACACTCACGTATTTACTCGCCAACCCCAACCCCAGGAAAATTGAACTCCAAATCGCTAGCTTTTTCTGACCATGTTGTAAAAAAGCAAAGAAAGAAAACATCGAAGCTGAAGCGAAAAGCCAAAAAAGAGAATCTGGATTTACAATTTGGGACATCCCCAACAAAACTGGAGAAAGTAAAATTCCCATGGCCGAAAACAACGCCATCCATGGATTGTTTGTAATTTTTCTGATAATCCAGAAAAAGAACAAGGAGAAAAAGCCACTGATCAAAAGGATTGGAAGCCGATAAAGAAAATTAATCCGTTTGGTTATTTCAGGATTAAATAATTTGACAGTGCCACCATTTGAAATCAATTGACCCCCGGGATTTTTTTCAAAAAGCATGGCAATACCCGAGGTATATGCCAAAGTTATTCCAGGCTTATCATTAATCTTCGTATCTTTCCAGTCCTGCTTAGAAATTGCCTTCCAATAATCTTGGATGCGCTCACTACCAGAATTAGGCAACCAAAAATGCTCATCTGCTGAAATAAAATTTGCTAGATGATAAAAACCAAAAACAAAATAAACCACAATTGAAATGCCCAGCAAAAATCTGACCAATACTTTTTCATTTTGGCTTATTTTAACGAAAAAAGAAGCTAATTTTTCTTGTAGCATAGTCCTAAAATTCTTATATTTTTCCCTTTCTTATAAGGTTAATTATAGGTTATTCAAGTAGAAAAGGCAAGGCAACGCAGAACTCAATTATTCTGCTCGCTAATTAAAATTTCAGAAAAAGTAATTTTTCAATTAAAGCATTTTTTGGCTTTCTTATAGGCTATTTTAAGTTTTAAAAATAGTTGTTTGCACTTCGGTAAATTTTCGGTATATAATATAAATATTAACAAACTTATATCAAATAAAGCTTATGCCAACCCTAACAAAAAAACAAAAACAAATCCTAGATTTTATAACCTTGTTTATTAATAAAAAAACTTTTTCTCCAACTATTGAAGAAATCAGAAAACATTTCAAACTTTCTGCTATTTCAACCGTGCATCAACATATTGAAACTTTAGAAAAAAAAGGATTTATAGAAAAAAATGGCAGTTCTGCTAGAGGTATCGAACTTAAAAAAAGGAACCCCTACAATCTCATTAAGATACCGTTAATCGGAACCATCGCCGCTGGGCAACCCATTGAAGCTATCGAAACTAGAGGAGAAACTGTGATGATTGCGACAAGCGCCGTAAATAAAGCTGGCAATTATTATGCACTACAAGTTCAGGGAAATAGCATGATTGATGAAGGAATCTTTGATGGTGACATTGTCGTTATTAAAAAACAATCCGTCGCCGAAAATGGACAAACTGTCGTTGCGATAATTGATGATAATGAAGCTACTCTAAAAAAGATTTATCGAGAAAAAAATCGATTTAGATTGCAACCAGCTAACCAAACAATGCTTCCCATTTATAGAAAGGAGGTTGAAATTAGAGGCGTAGTTGTTGAGATAAAAAGAAATCTTGAAAACAGCAGCAAAACAGATCAAAAACTTTTCCGAACCCTGGACTTATTTGCTGGCGTCGGGGGTATTAGACTTGGTTTTGAAAAAGCTGGCTTTGAAACTGTCTTTGCGAATGACTTTGAAAAAAATTGTAAGACTACTTACGATTTAAATTTCAAAAAATCAAAACTTGTCGTAGAGGATATCCGCAAAATTGGCATTGAAGATCTTCCGGAATTCGACTTTCTCTTGGGAGGATTTCCCTGCCAAGCTTTCTCTATAGCTGGATACCGCAAGGGGTTTAATGATGAAAAAGACCGCGGTAATTTATTTTTCGATGTTGCTAGAATTCTAGAAGCTCGCAATCCGGCAGGGTTTCTACTGGAAAATGTAAAAAACCTAAAAGGACATGACGGAGGAAAAACTTTTAAAATAATTATCAAAACCCTGGAAGACTTGGGTTATCATGTAAAAACTAAGGTTTTAAATAGTATGGAGTATGGAAATATTCCTCAAAATCGCGAAAGGATATATATCATAGGATTTAAAAATAAAAATTACACAGACAAATTTAAGTTTCCCGAACCACAAAAATTATCAATAAAAGTTACTGATCTACTTGAGCAAAAAGTGCCTGAAAAATATTATTATAATGGTAAGCCTCTTTTCGAAAAACTTAAAGATTTTGTTACGCAAGAAGGTAAGGTTTACCAATGGCGAAGACAATATGTTAGAGAAAATAAAAAAGGTGTCTGCCCAACGCTCACTGCCAACATGGGGATGGGAGGACATAATGTTCCAATTATAAAAGATAGGCATGGGATCAGAAAACTAACGCCGATTGAATGTTTCAGGCTACAAGGTTTCCCGAGAGATTTTGAGCTTCCAAATTTAGCTGACTCCGCGCTTTACAAGCAAGCTGGAAACTCCGTAACCGTAACTGTTCTAGAGGCAGTTGCAAGAGAAATAAAAAAAGCTCTAAATTAGATTCCTGCCATCGTTTTCAGAATATCCCAATTTTCTTTATATTTACTCAGTTTATCGAGTGACTTTGAATTACTCATTTGTTGAATATCTTCAATTGGAATAATATAACATTCCCCACTTCTTCCATCTACGACCAGAATTAAATCACAATCATCCGGAGAATATCGATATGTCCGTTGTTTAACTGTTCTACTGATTTGCTTTCCACTTCTTCCTCCACCCGTAAAACTAACGCTTCCACCAGATGTTCCTTTTATTTGAACTCTTAGTAACTTGTTATTACCCACATCAATAATGGCATCATATCTCCCGTTAGTTACATCTGCCCGAGAACATGGAAAACCTGCCTTCATGCACCTTCCGACGCCTATCATTTCATCGGAATTACCATTAATAGTCCTAAAAATTCCATCATTAATCTTAGTTAGATTTTTTGCCCACATAAATTTACTTAATAAAAAAATTAATCTTCTTTCTATAAATTTTTGCAAATTCTTGTAATTGAATTACATCGATACGACGTTGCCCCGCCTCAATCTTGGAAACATAAGATTGAGTTTTAGTTAAAAGCTCAGCAACATCTTTCTGACTAAAGCCAGAATTTTCTCGTGCCTTCTTTAACTGTTGCGTTAAAAACCTATGACCATTTGAATAAATTTCATTTCTCATATATTTTCATAATATATTCCAACTTGTAATATGCCAAAACGGAATAACACCTATTCTCATAACTTAGCACAAAAAGCAAAAAGAACATCTCGTTAATAAATGTCCTCTTTTCCTTTCATGCAAGATAAAATTATTAACTAACAACCTTTATTTTTTATTCTAATTTAAATAAATCAAATCTAATTTTTTTCTGCCTTGCTTTTTAAATACATCGGCAAAGCTACAAAACTGACTAACATCTGGAGGACTCGGCTGATAATTGCGATAGTCACGACGGCCGAAGCGCTGACTCCGAAAAAGCCAAAGAAGGTTACGTACGCCCATTCCTTAATTCCGATATTATTGACGCTAACTGGAATAGAAGAAACAATACTAACTAAAAAGATAACCGTTAAATAATTTAGCAAACCTAGCTGAATACCCAGCGCTGAAAAAAGCACATAGTTAACTAAGGCCAGCCCAACTAGCCCATAGCCGACCGAGAGCCATAAAGCTTTTTTTAAGGCAACACTTCCCTGATATTGTCCAAAATCTTTAATCACTTCTAAAATCTTTTTCGGCGTAAATTTAGCTAGCAATTTCCAGAAGGGCAGATTAACCACCAAGCTCGTGGCTAGCACGCCTAGTAAAACTGCCAAGGCAATCCCCGCGATAAGGAGCAGTGGACGATGTTCTATTACGACGCGCCAATTTAAGACCGCGAAAAAAACCGATAAAATCATCGCACCCAATAAGCCCGTTACGCGGTCCATCACGACTGTCGAGGTTGCTGCGATATATTTTCGTTCTGGTTTGCCAATTTGATAAGCCCGATAAGTATCGCCCCCGATAAAAGAAGGGAAAAAGTTATTTAAAAATGTGCCGGTTAAATATAGTTGAAAATATTTTTTCAGCGGAAAATTAAAGCCCTTGGCTCGGGCAAGCATTTCCCATTTATAGGCTGAGATTACCATCCCTAAAAGTAGCACCGCTACATATAAAACTATTTGCCACCAAGAAATTTGCAAAGCATGATTTAAAACCTCTCCCCACTTTATTTTCAGCACCAACCAAACAATAAAAAAAAGACTCACCGTCAATTTCAGTAAAAACTTAAAAATTTTATTTTTAGAAAAAATCATCATATTTTTGTATTCCGCATTTTGCATCCCCCTCCGCACATTGCACACCTTGCCATTCCCGCGCCCGCCTGCAACAATGTAGCACTTCGGGCAGGTAGGCAGGCTGTTTTCACGGGAATGACATAGCTTGTGTTAAATCAATTTGGTATTAGACATTAGGAATTAGGAATTCTTTTAGCCTATTTTCCTTCACGAATTTTCCTTAAATTGATCGTCTTTTCATATAAATCCAAATATTGACCGGCAACCTTCCCCCAACTAAGTTCCTCCGCCATTAGCCGGCTAGCGACGCCCATCCCTTTTTCCAGCTCGCGATCAAGCATAATTTTTTCAATTTTTTCGACCAAATCATTCGAATCTTTCATTTTTACGATTAAGCCATTTTGACCATCCCTTACCATTTCCTTAGTCCCGCCCGTATCAGTTGCGACAATTGGCAGTCCACAAGCCAGCGCTTCCAGCATTGTATTACTCATCCCTTCGTTTAAAGAAGGCAATACAAAAACGTTAGCCTTTTGGTAATACTCCCGTACTTTAGCGTGCGGAACAGCGCCCAGGAAAACAACTTTATCCTCTAGCCCCAGTCCTTGGACTAGTTGCTGAAGCGATTTTAATTCGTTTCCTTCGCCAGCAATAAGCATTCTAACTTGAGCATAGCGACTCGCTAGAATTTTAAACGCTTGCACTAAAAAACGAATGCCTTTACGTGGCGTAACCCGAGAAATGCAGACGATCTGAAATTGATCTGGATTAACTTTGCTATGGTCAGGAAAAAATTCTTCAATATCTATTCCGTTAAGAATCACTCCAATTTCTTTTTGAGGCGCTGACTGTAGGGCTAGCTGTTTAAGTCCATCACTATTAGCAATTACAAAATAAGCTTGTCGCCAAATCAATTTAATAATTGGGGTAATGAATTTATACAGCAAACCAAAGCGCTCACTATAACCTGGAACGTCGCTACCCCGCAAAGAAATAATGTACGGAAGCTTAAATTCCCAACGAAGCAATAAGGAGATAAACCCACAAGGCACTGAGAAAAAAGAGTGGGTCAAGTCGTATTTTCTTTCTTTTGCTAATTTTCGACCATATTTATAGGATTCCCAACTATACTTCAGCATTTCCTTTTTCGTTTGGAAATGAATATTCTCCTGGTTCTTGCCAATCGGCAGACGATGCACAACAACACTTCCTCCAAAATTTTCACAGTGGAATTTTTCATCAAAGGACGCCGTCACAAAATCAACTTCCACCCCAGGCATCTTAGCGTATTCTCTCAGTAAATAAGAGGAGGCATTGCCAGCTCCCCCACCCAACGGCGGAAACTCATAATTAAAAAAAAGTATTCTCATAGTAGTTATAAAGTTCTTAAAGTTTGTAAAGTTTTTAAAGTCTTATTGAATACAAATTCTGAGTATCTCTAACAAATCTTTTTTATTAAGCTCGATAACATTTTTGAAATTTCAAGAGTCTGATTATATGTCTTTTCGAATTCAGTCTTATCTATATACTTCAAATCGACCGCCAAATAAAGCATCGATCTAACTTCGGCGCAAGAACCCTTTGCTATATACAAAAATTTCACAAATTCCTTATTTCCCTTTCTCTCATATCCTTCAGCTATATTGTTCATGACTGAAACCGCAGCCCTACAAATTTGATCCCTGAAAGAAAAGTCTCTACTATTATTAAATGCTTTATAGCTGTCCAAAACAAGAATTCTTGATTTTTGCCAAACAAGCATATCTTCAAAGCTCTCAAATTTTGCCATTTTTTTATTTTCCTGTTCAAAATTTACAATTCTGAAGACTCTATAGCCTCACAGCTTTATAAATCTAAAAACCTTATGAGTTCAAAGCCTTATGAACTTTATGAACTTTATAACCTTATGAACTATTTTATCTTCCGATCGAATTATAATCAAAATCGAATTCTTGCATTTTCTTTGGTTCGTATAAAAGACGACCATCGAAGATTAGCGGAGTTTTTAGGAGTTTCTTAATTTCCGTAAAATCAGGCGTGCGGAATTCTTTCCATTCCGTAATAATTAGCATTGCATCAGTATCCCTTAAAGCTTCATATTTATTTTCAAAATAGGTGATACTTGGATTAGCTCCAAAATATTCCGGCGTGGCTGCCATTTTCATTGACTCTGGATCGTGCGCTTGAATTTTTGCACCTCTAGCAATCAATTCATTCAAGATTGTAATCGCAGAAGATTCGCGCATATCATCCGTGCCAGCCTTAAAAGCCAGGCCCCACACGCCAAAAACTTTTCCACTCAAATCCTGCCCCAATTTATCAACCACCATTTGCGATAAAACAAATTTCTGCTGCTCATTAGTTTCCAAAGTTTGGCGGAGCATTTGAGCATCATAGCCAAAATCCTTAGCGGTCCTTACTAGAGCTTTGACATCCTTCGGAAAACAAGAGCCGCCAAACCCTGGACCTGCATACATAAAAGGTTCTCCAATCCGCGGATCAGCGCCCATCGCCTTACGCACATGATCAAAATCAGCGCCAGCTTTAGAGCAAATGTTGGCTAGCTCATTATTGACTGAAATTTTAGCAGCTAAAAAACAATTTGAAGCATATTTGACAATTTCAGCCGTTTTGGGGTCCATCGCAAAAAACCTGCCCTCGCGTCGCATAAAGGGTTCATAAAGTTCTCGCATCGTCTCAATAACTTTTGGTTCATCGGCTCCGATTACAATCCGACTGGGCTCTAGGAAATCTTTTACCGCTGTGCCTTGAGCTAAAAACTCTGGATTACTAACGACGTGAAAAGGAATTTCAACTCCCCGACTTTGAAGTTCCTGAGCAATATGCTGACGAACTTTTTCCGCCGTCCCAACTGGTACCGTTGATTTATCGACGACAATAATTTCATGATCCAACGACTTTCCGATTGAAGTTGCTACGCCTAAGACGTGACTTAGATCAGCGCTTCCATCTTCATTAGGCGGCGTTCCAACTGCGATAAAAAGAATATCACTTTTTTTAACTGCATCTTCAAAATCAGTCGTAAAGGTCAGCGTTTTATTTTTTAGATTTCGCAGGACCAATTCGTCTAAACCTTTTTCGTGCAGTGGCGCTTTGCCGGATTCGAATTGGGCAATTTTATGTTTATCTTTATCGACGCAAATAACCGTATTGCCCATCTCTGCAAAACACGCCCCCGTCACAGACCCCACATAGCCAGTGCCAATAACGCCAATTTTCATATTATTATATGGAGCATAGAACACATAACATGGAACAAAAAATTTCCACATTCATTGTTAATGCGATTGATTTTCAACCAAGGCATCTTACCAAGCTCCTCCGATAAATTTATTATTTTTTATATTTACTTACTTTATATTATCCCCTGTTACATGTTATATGTTATATGTTCTATGTTCTAGACCTTAACCACCTCTTTAATATTATAATTCATCCGCTTTTGATTTCTATAGTAAACCTTAAGCAAGATATCAGCTAGCAGGCCAAAGATAAAAAGCTGGATGCCGACTAAAACGAAGAAAATTCCAATCAGTGGCCAGTTAGTATTCATAAGCTTAGCTCCAAAAAAGATCTTTTCAATTGCCATCCAAGCCAAAATTCCAAAACCGATAATTGAGAAAATAATGCCAGTTCCCCCGAAAAGGTGGAGTGGTCGGTTCGAATATTTTCGCCAAAACCAAATTGAAAGCATATCCACAAAACCCTTCATCGCGCGCTTCCAATTATATTTTGTCACCCCAGAAGTTCGAGGATGGTGGCTAACCTTAACTTCCCCAACGCTATAACCTTGTAACTCCAAAAGTGCTGGGATAAAACGATGCATTTCGCCAAAAAGATCCATGTCTTCAAAACAACTTCGCTTATAGGCTTTTAGCGAACAACCACTATCGTGAATTTTGTCTTGAATTAAAATCTTGCGCAAAAGATTAGCTGTACGGGAAAAGATTTTTTTACTTAGGCTATCTTTTCGCTTCCAACGCCAACCAGCCACCACGTCAAAACCTTCTTCGATTTTAGCCAGTAATAGCTTAATATCGGCAGGATCATTTTGTAAATCCCCATCCATCATCACAATAATTTCACCTTTGGCTTGTTTAATCCCGGCGTCGAAAGAAGCGGTTTGGCCAAAATTCTTGCGAAATTTAATCAGCGTAAGCGGCGAAAGACCTTTGCAGTTTTCAACGGTTTTATCCTTAGAACCATCATCAACGAAAATAATTTCGAAAGGCTTTCCAATTTCCTGACAAGCCTCTAAAATGCGACGATGTAGTTCCTTTACATTACCTTCCTCATCATACAAAGGCACAACTACTGACATAAAAGGATTTTCATTCATACTTTTAAACGAAAAAATAATTAGATTACACCCCTAATTTTAGCTAATTTTCCTGAAAAAAGCAACCGTCTACAACTCTCTTTTCCTAGTTACATACATTGGCCTCCTGATAACTTCTGTATGGATATTGGCAACGTAAAAAGAAATTAGCCCAATTGAAGTCAGCATGATTCCAACTAAAAACAAAATTAAGATTGCTAAATTTTCGGAGTCTGAAAAAGTTGAGGCCAAGGTAAAATGCAGAAAATATTTTCCCAGTAAAATATAAGCGCCAGAAACCCCAGCAATTAAGGTAATCACAGCGCCAAGATAACCAGCCAGCTTGAGGGGCATTAAGCTTAATGAAACAAAACTATTCATCGCCAAACCAAAAAGCTTCCAAAAGCTATAGCTAGCCGTACCATTAACTCGTTCATTCGCCTCAAAATAAATATACTCTCGCCTAAAGCCTAGCCAATCTATTAAAGCCCGCGTCATCCGATTTGTCTCAGAAAAACGGTTAAATTCCTCCACCACTTTTTTATCCAAGAGTCGAAAGTCGGTTGCATTTGGCACAACCTCCACTTCTGAAATGCAATTAATAACTTTATAAAAAAAAGCTGAACCTAACCTTTTAACGATTGAATCGCTTTTATTTTTCTTTCGAATTCCCACCACCACCTCTGCTCCCGCTTGCCATTTTTCAAGAAACTGCGGAATTAGCTCCACGGGATGTTGGAGGTCGCTATCAATCATCAGACAAGCATCGGCTTGGCAATTATTCAGACCTGCCGTGCTGGCAACTTCTTTACCAAAGTTCCTCGAAAAATCCAGATATTTAACGTGTTCATCAATTTCCGCTAATTTTTCAATTTCTCCTAGAGTATTGTCCTTACTGCCATCGTTAATAAATAAAATTTCAAAGGAGTAATTGTCGCACAGTGGCACAAAAACTTTTTTAAGCTCACTATAAAGCAAGGGAATGTTTTTTTCCTCGTTATAAGCTGGAACAACAATAAGAATTGATTGCATAAGTTGAAATTATTTAGCTTTAGTTAACGTATTTAAAGTATAGCATAAAGTCAGGCCCAGTAAAGGCATAATCATATAAACATGTAAGCATATAATCATATAAACATGTAAGCATGTAAGCATATAAACATACAATCATATAATCATATAAACATATAAACATATAAACATGTAAGCATGTAATCATACAAGCATTTGAGAACCAAGCAACTTTTAAGCTCTTGGAGATTTAGCAGAGCTGCGATATAATTAAAGAAGTTTTAAAAAAATATTTTTAGAATAATTAATTTTAATAAACAAACAAATGAACAAAAAACTCGTTCTCTTGTCAATGGCTTTTGCCTTAACAGTACCCACTATCCCAGCGTTCGGGAGCACTCCCGAAACAAGCACTGATAGCCCCAATCCGCAAACGCGCAGTGAGCTTCAGACTCAACGACAACAACTTAGAAATGAACGTCTTGGCTTAAAAGAAGATATTCGAAACGGAAAAAATGAGTTAGCCCAACAACGTCTAGAATTTAAAGATAGCAAAGAAAAACTTACTGCAGAAAAATGCAAGAACCTTGAAACCAAAATTGCTAACCGAATCAATCGTTATGAAAACAATGGCCAAATGATTGAAAACGTCTATGGCAATATGCAAACGAGATTAACCAGACTACTAACCAAACTTAAAACGGCTGGTGCTGATACTAAACAATTCGAGACTGACCTTGCCACCCTGCAAGCTAAAATTGCTAAACTTAAAACCGACCAAGCCACCTTTATCTCAAGTTTGGAAGAAACCCAGAGTTTCGCTTGTGGAAAAGCCGAAGGAGAATTTAAAGCTAAATTAGAAACTGCCCGCAAAGTTCCAGATTTGATCAGGGCTGACCGCCAAGAGATTAAAAGCTTTTTTGAAAAGACGATTAAAGCTGACTTAAAAACAATCCGAGAATTTCTAGCTACCCAAAAAACAACTACTACCCCTGCAACAGAACCAACCTTATAAAATTTATCAGCTTTATAAACATTAGAAACAAAACTATGCAAACCTCTTTCAAACGTATCTTAGCACTTTCGATGCTTCCGATAGCAGTTTTACTTTTTTCTGGTTGTGGCTTTAACACTAAACCATCAACAACGACAAGTCCAATTACTACTACGCCAATAGCTACCCCAGCGACTCAGCCAGCCACCCCAGAGGCTACGGCACCTGCGCCTACTGAATTAGCGCCCCTACCAGCCGATAATAAGCAAGCTATCGACAGCGAAGTCAGCGGTATCGACCAAGCGCTTCAAGACACCGATAAAGCCCTGGGCACAGACACCCCAGACGGCGAACTCGGACTTTAGACCGCACCTCCGGTTAGTTGAAGAAACCCAGAAAAACTGCTACTATCAAGGTAGCAGTTTTTCTTTTTTAAAAACGAGGCATTGGACATTTCATAAACTATGGTTTGCGAATTTCAATTTAAACTTGAGTTTAAATTTGCATTTACTAGTTTATGCTATATGTTCCATGTTCTATGTTCTATGTTTTATGAAACTATTAGTCACTGGTGGCGCAGGTTATATCGGAAGCCACACGGTTCGAAAATTAAAAGAAGCTGGCCACGAGATTATTATTTTTGACAATCTTTCTTCAGGACACCGCGATGCAATTAAAGATTTTGAGCTTTTCGAAGGCGATTTAGCCAGTAAAGCAGATTTAAAGAAAGTTTTTGCCCAAAACTCTTTTGACGGCGTAGTGCATTTCGCTGGCAGTATTGAAGCTGGCGAGTCAATGACTGACCCAAAAAGATTTTTTGAAAATAATTTTGTGTGTGGGCTTAATCTCTTAGAAGCCATGCTCGAGCGCGGTGTAAAAAAAATTATTTTTTCTTCCTCGGCTGCGGTCTATGGCGAACCTGAGGAAATGCCCATCCAAGAAACTGCGCCAAAAAATCCAACCAACGTCTACGGCCTGACTAAACTAATGTTTGAGCAAGTCCTTGACGCTTACGATCACGCCTACGGGCTTAAGTCCGTCGCCCTGCGCTATTTTAACGCTGCTGGCGCTGACCCAACAGGCGAAATTGGAGCTGACCATAAAAATAAAACTCATCTAATAACTTTGATTCTGCTAACGGCGCTAGGTAAACATGACGCCATTAAAGTTTTTGGCACCGACTTCCCAACCGCCGACGGCACTGGCGTTCGCGACTACGTCCACGTTAATGATTTAGCCGAGGCGCACGTCCTAGCACTGACTTATCTAGAAAAAAACAATGTCTCTAATAAATTTAATCTTGGTAATGAAAAAGGAACTTCGGTGCGCCAAGTTATTGATATCTCAAAGAAAATTACCGGCGTTGACTTTAAAGTTATCGAAGAGCCCCGTCGCGATGGCGACCCAGCTAATCTCTTTGCTAGCTCCCAAAAAGCCCAAGCTATTCTCGGCTGGCAACCGCAGTTTCCAGAAATTGAGCAGATTGTCGAAACCGCCTGGAATTGGCACAGAAAAAATCCAGATGGGTTTAGGGAATAAAGAAAGTTGAAAGCGTGCCCCGTGACGAGAGAATCGAGTTTTACGGGGTGAATAAAGTAATAAAGTAATAAAGTTGAAAGTTATAACGTTTTTAACGTTCATAACGTTTGTAAAGTGATAAAGAGTAAAGGGTAGATTTTAGAATACGGAAATAATTTTGAATTTTGAATTTCGAATTTTGAATAAAATTCTAATGACCCAATGTTTGAAACATTAAATAATTCAAAATTGATTCAAAATTCAGAATTGGAAATTCGAAATTTTAAGGCCCTGTGCCCCATGGTCCACGGTATTGCTTTTCCTAATATTTAAGCTATTGTTAACTAATGGAAACAATTTCAAAGAAAATTTATATTTTGATCCCAGCGTATAATGAGGCGACGGTGATTATTTCTGTTATTAAGGAAGTTCAGACGGCGGGCTATCGCGATATTATCGTCATAGATGATGGGAGCGCAGATGAAACCTATGCGCTAGCTGGGAAAGAAGCTGGAGTTATTGCGTTAAAGCACTTCCTAAATCGGGGGAAGGGCGCGGCAGCTAAAACTGGAATTGAAGCGGCTAAACTCCTTGGCGCGGATATTGTAGTTACCATTGACGGAGACGGCCAACACAACCCCAGCGACATTGCAAAAATGCTAGCCTTTATCGAGCAAGGAAATGACGTAGTGCTTGGTTCTAGACTACAAAATCCGAAAGGAATGCCAGTTTGGAAAATTGCCGCTAACTATTTTGGAAATTTTTGTACCTTAGTTATTTATGGACTTTGGGTTACTGACAGCCAATCTGGCTTTCGCGCTTATTCTAAAAAAGCTATCAACCTGATTGAGACTAAAACTGATCGCTACGAATATGACAGCGAAGTTATCCGCGAAATTCATCGCAACCAACTCAAATTCGTTGAGACGCCGATTGAGGTTCGCTATACTAAATATTCCATGAGTAAAGTTCACAAAATGAATCTTAAAAATGGCCTCAAAACTTTAGTTAAGATGATAATTTCAGGGTAGGTTGGAGGCTCTAAAAGTTCCTAACGTTAGCACGTTTATAAAGCTTGTAACGTTAAAATGTTTGTAAAGTTAGAACGCTTGTAATGTTCTTAACGTTATAATACCAACTTAACTTAATTAGTTGTAGTTTGCTATCCCGGAGCTAAGCTCCGATTCGGAGCTTAGCTCCGTCACAATATATTTACTGAGCGAGGTTGACCTGGTAATGGATTTTGTCATGTCCCACATAACCAAGGAATACATCATCACTGGTAAGCCCGAGCGCGATGAACGCTGGCAATATCCCCTCTCTGCAGTGAGAGAGTTTATCGTAAATGCTATCATCCATCGTGACTACCGAAGTGGAGTTCATTCGCAATTTAGGGTTTACCAAAACAAACTCGTTATCTGGAACATTGGAAAATTACCAACTAATATCTCAATCGAGGATTTATACGCTGGCTCGGAAAAGTCTACCCCTAGAAATTTAAAAATTGCTGAAATTTTCAAAGAGGTTGGACTAATTGAAAAATATGGCAGCGGAGTAAAAAGAGCTATTGATGAAATTACGGCTTATGGGCTTCCAAGGCCTGAGCTAAAAGAAGTCTCGGGCGGGATTGATGTAAATATTTTTGGAGAAAACGTTTCGGAGAAAAGTTCGGAGAAAAGTTCGGAGAAAAGTTCGGAGAAAATATTGCATTTATTGCAAAAAGATGGTAAATTAAGCGCTGAGGACATCGCTGATAAAATTGGTATCTCCAGTCGAGCTATTGAAAAAAATATAACCAACCTAAAGAAAGCTGGACTCTTAAAAAGAATCGGCCCCGACAAGGGTGGTTATTGGAAAGTGCTAAAAAGTTCTTAACGTTAGAATTTTACTACTTCACAACTTTATTACTTTATAACTTTATAACGTTATGAACGTTAAAAACGTTATAACTTCAAGAACCCTATGACCCTAGTCTTTATCTTTAGAATTATTATGGCGCTTGGGGCGCTTAGTTTCCTGCTTAGCGCTTGGCTAAAGTTTTTAAAAGGAGAGCAGAGCCAAACTTTTTTTAAACTCGTCACCAGCAATATAATCTGGCTTAGCATCGCGGCTTTTTCCCTCTTTCCAAACGCAACGCATAAAATCTCCCAACAATTGGGCTTCGGCGAAAGTCTTAATACTTTTATTTTTATCGGCTTTGTGGTTGTCTTTGTAATTCTTTTTAAAGTTATCAACATCTTAGAGCGGATTGAGCGAAATGTTTCGGAGATTGTCAGGAAAGAAGCGTTAAGCAAACTAACTGAAAAATAATCAGCATGAAAGCAATTCATACGTTTGCAATTTTAGCATACAAGGAATCTCCTCATTTACAAGAATGTATTGATTCACTCAAAAATCAAACTACCAAAAGTGAAATTATTATTTGCACTTCGACTCCAAGCACTTTTCTAACCAACATTGCAACTAAAAACAATTTAAAATTATGTATCAACCCAGAAAGAAAAGGTATTGCTAGCGATTGGAACTTTGCGCTCAGCAGTGCGACGACCGACTATGTAACCCTAGCGCACCAAGATGATATTTATTTTCCTAATTACAGTAAAGAGGTGCTGCAATTAGCTGAAACCAGAAAGGACACCTTAATTATTTTCTCAAACTATGATGAGGTTGTTATTAATAAAAACCGCACATTCGTCCGAAAAAAATCACTCAATTTTTTTATTAAAGCAACAATGCTGAAACTATTTTTTAGAAACAAAAATAGCCTCACAAAAAACAAACAACGTTTGCTCGCCCTTGGAGATCCAATTGGATGTCCCACTGTCACCTTTCAAAAAAACAACCTTGGAGATTTTAAGTTTGATAAAAATTTTAGTATCAATATGGACTGGAAAGCTTGGGCCGATTTGGCCGAAAAAAAGGGAGCTTTTATTTGGGTCAAAAAAACCCTCGTTTCACACAGGATTTATGCCGAAAGCACAACAAGCCAAGGGATTGCCGATAATCGAAGACAAAAAGAAGATTTAGAAATGTTCCAACGGTTCTTGCCATCAACAATCGCCATTATAATGAGCAAGCTCTATGGGCTTAGCTATAAAAATAATAATAATAATTAAGAGAAAAAATATGTCATACGTCATTCTCTACACGGCGCTATTCTCATTAGTTACCGTAATTTCAATTCTATTGACCGGATCGCGGTCCTTTATTAATGGGTCAAATTTAACGCCCATGGGAGTTTTTAAAATGCTCCTTGATTGGCATTTTATTCTTGGAGCAGGCTTCGCCTTTATGGCAAGGTTATTCTTCATTATGATCAACAATAGTCTCCTCAAAATCCCCCACCTGGCAAATAGCTCCACTACGATAACAACGTTCATAACCTCGATAGCCCTGGTTTTTGTTATTATAGCCAATTACTATTTCCTTGGGGAAAAAATAAATGCTAGTCAAGGACTAGGAATTTTTATCATTCTTTTCGGTATTTTCCTAGTTACGCGCTGACAACAAACTCCATATAATTTTCTGCTAGTTTTGATAGCCATAAATCTCACTTAACACGAGTTCTTTTTCTTTAATTACTCTCACAATTCGCAACCCCTTCCCCTCTCCGTCCTTCGACATAATTTTAATGCAATATTTTTTATTTTTTGAATCTAACAAGGGGTGTTCAAAATTGATTTCAAAAAAATCATTTTCATTAAGATCCTTGAAATAACTTATTGGAAATTCTTTTCTAAGAATAACAACTCCGTTCATTGAGCAATCACCCGCAGAAAAAGTAAAATCATAATTATCAGTGTCCTTAAGCTTTCTATTGCTGACTGCAAACTTGAATGAAAGGCTTTTCAAATAATCCTCGCTCGGAATAATTTCGTCAGCGTATGGAAAGGTTATTTTTTCAGCGTTTTTTAAGCCTGGATGATTATTAACATTAGAATAATCCGTAATTAAATTACTTTTTAACTGCAATAATTTATTCTCACCCTGAAAAGCAAGAACTTTATAATCATCGATATTGAAACCCATTTCCTTTATCCATGATGCACTTTCAGAATTATCAAAATATAATAAAATATGACTTTTATCGTTCCTGAGCCATGTTCCATAATTTGCTATTCCGGCAGAATAAAAACTCATACTTGACCAAATGGTATTATTTTTTTCATCATCAGCAAGCAATGAATATGTGCGAGGCCAAATTCCAGAATATGCAAAAGCCCACAATGCCGTCTTGCTTGGAGCGATAATAAACATTCTCCTATTATCTTCTAATGCAAAACGATACTTATCTTTAACAATATTTAAAAGCTCTATTTGATCCTTAGTTAAATTTGGACTATTATTTGCACTTATAATGTGCTCGATATTATTTTTAACAACAGGGAAAAATTTTGGCTTAGCGCCCAATATAATATTAATTAAAGACAATATAAAACCCAAAATAAAAACGTAAATCAAAACTTGATGCTTTTTAAAAATTAATTTTGAAAATATTTTCCCCCTTTTTTCCATCACAAATAAAAAAACTTTCTCAAAAGCAATGAGCGAAATAATCCAAATCACTGGAATTGCTATGTATAAAACTTTTAGTCTAGCATAATTTGAAACAATGTGTGTTGTGAATTTGTATGCAATATATAGTATTCCGCTATAGCTAAGGATTGATAAGCTAAACAAAAATAAAAATGACTTTTCAGTTTGCTTTTTGAATAGATAATAAAAACCAACCGCTGCGAATGGTAAGAGTAATAATGTGTCAGAAATGAAGAGATTGTAAAAATTAAATGCCCCATCCGCAGTTGAATATCCCAAAAGACTGACGCGTATCATATTAATAATATATCCAACACTCAGGAGGAGCGCGACTGCAACAAATGGAAACATCTCTCTAGTGAAGATTTTTTTTAAAAGAGTATTAAGATCATTTTGCCTATTTTCCATAATCTCTTTCATTACAATAATACCAATAAAAAGAAATGCAGCTGGAATCCAATAGACATAAGCCATCAGTAAAGAGCTTAATACAATCGCTGGCTGGATAAATGAGGTCTTTCCCTTATAAAATTCATAAAACGAATCTGCAAAACAAACCAACAAAAAAAGTCCAAATAACTGTGTAGAAAAAGACGTTATCAAGAAATCGAAGATGGTTCCCAAGGAAAGCATTAAAAATAAAAATACGTTCAATGCCCTCCATTTAAATGTGTAGTCCCTAACGACAAGTAAATAGAGATACACGACCAGCATTATATAGAATAATATATTGAAAACTTGCAGAGATACCGCACTGCTTTCGCCATTTATTGTTTTATATATAAAGAAAAACGGCACTGTTGCGCCTGGAAAATAAGTATCGTGATGATGCAGAAAAATCGCATTAAATCCTGATGCTTCATACATCTCATTCACGGGTAAAAATAATGGCATAAATCCTGTTTGGGCAGTACGTGACATTTGCAAATAATGTTCTCCTGGGTCTGGAGACTCGTACCGAGGAACAGAAATGTCTCCTTGAAAGTATAAGAATGTAAAAACAACAAGAATTCCAGGAAAAATAAGACTTTTCAGAAAATAAGCCAGTGCTTCTTTAAGGTCTATTTTTCTTAACCTACCAAGATCATTCCTGAATTTATCGCTAAGAATAACCCTCTGCCAATAAATAGCTACACCATCAACCAAACTAAGGAAAAAAAACGAATTCCAAAGAGTTAGCGGAGTTTTTAAAAGCCAGTTAAGATTAAAGGTGAAGACTATTAACAATGAGAGCAAGAAACCAAATGAACGAATGCTCTCGAGCCAGTCTCTATTTTTTGAATTTATCCATATAAAAACAATCACACAAACAGCGAGCAACAGGAGTTGTATATTTAGAAGCATATTATTTCACTTTTTATATAACTTAATTGGCTCTCTCTTTCTTACTCAGAGCTTGAAGATTGAATAGCCTCAGAAACTGGGGCTACACCTACTGAAGCAGGCACCGGATTTGCTCCAGCTTTATTATAATAACTATTATATGCATCCCACACAACAAATACAAAAACCGTAACAAGAGAAATAAGTAACAATAAATTGAGATGTTTTTTTATAAACTTATATTGCAGGTTGAAAGAGGCCTTGTAAAAAAAGATTATGAACAAAGGGAGTAGCGGAATCAAATAGCGCCCTTGCACTCCTGAAATTTTACTAGCCCCCACGGTTGTCCATCCTAAATATAAAGCTAAGTATATCAAAATAAAATTTAAAATAAAAACAGTCATGATGATCCAACGTTGCCGCTTGGTCAGAGGGACAGATTCTTCCTCATTTTTCACAAATAAAATAATACCAACAAATATACAGATTAAGAGGATGTGAGAAGTAGAGGCTCCCCAACCTGGTCTATATATCACGCCAGTAACATAAGTCACTAAATTACTTTGATACAAAGTTTCAAACAAGACATTCAGAAAATGAAATGGGGATGACATAACAAACTTAAGCTGTTCTGCGGGGTTAGTCCAGTCTGGAGCTTTTAATTCTAAATAAAGACGCCTATCGAGAAAAAACAGGGCCACATTCGATATAAGGAAAGTTAAGATAAAGATAAAATAATTCTTTACACTTTTAAATTTTTCCTTGGGAATGAGCAACACTAAAAGGGAAAGAACGAAATAGCCAAGTTTTATGTTTAATCCAAACAAAGAAAGAGCAAACAATATAACAATATCTTTCTTTCTGATTTGCTTCTCTTTTTCAACAGTCAATCTTAAGATATAAGCAAAAAATAAAAAGGCAAATCCAATCTGAGGAGCATCATAACTCAAAGAAGAAGCTTGCTGAATAGTTAATGGGAAAAGAGCAATAATCAAGAGAATTGTTTTTCCGAAAGGAATAATTTTTATTGCAAAAAAAATCAAGATGACCACTAATATTAAATTAGCAATCCTAGCAAGATAAAAATCAGCAAGAGCTGATAAATTAAAAAGTTTTCCAAAACGTAGCCCTATTGACTGAGCAAAATATCCAAAAGGTGTGGCCGTGCATACGGCTCCACCAATCACGGCATTTTTGTTTGTGTCTTTCTGTCCAAGCTTTTCTTTCAATTTCGCCAAAACAATTTTCTTATCCTTTATCCCCTCATAAGCAACTGGCTTTATTTGGTCTGGGAGCTTCTGAGCCGATTCTGGAATAGCATCTTGTCCTGTACACTTCCAATATCCTTCTGCAATTGACCACGCTTTCCAATAATGAGCATGTTCATCTGGAACTCCGGCAAAAGGTGGATTAAATAAAGCCATTATTAAACCAAAGGTCAAGGCTAAAACAAGATACAAATTTTCTTTTTTCGCAAAAAATTCCTGGAGTTTTAATTTCATATTGCTCAATTAATTTAATTATTCAATTATTTACTACTCAAGCTTACCACAACTAAGCCATTCCAGCCACTTTTATCCATTTCTTCATTTACCTAAAAAGCTAACGCCTAAAAAGCTTTTAAGCTGTCTTATTCTTTTCTGAGCGCTTCCATGGGCGAGAGCTTAGAGGCTTTGTAGGCGGGATAGTAGCCAAAGATAATGCCGGTAGCCATCGAAAAGCTGGTGGCAAGGAAAATTGCGCTTAGCGTCACGGGGAAATTTAAGTTAAAACCAAGACTCTTAATTAAATAAGAAAGTCCGAAAGAAATTAAGTAGCCCAGTAAAATCCCAATCAAGCCGCCAATTAGCGTTATAAAAATCGCTTCAAATAAAAATTGGTTGCGAATATCTGAGGCGGTGGCGCCGACCGCTTTGCGCAAACCAATTTCAAAAGTTCGTTCGACGACCGCCACATACATGACGTTCATAATCCCCACCCCACCGACGACCAAGGAAATTGAAGTAAGCGCCAAAAGCAAAATATTAATCGTTCCAAAAACGTCACCAATTATTTTCTGGGCTTCTTGGATGGTTGAAACGGAAAAATCCTCTTGTTCCTCCCTGGGCGTTTTATGCTGACGCTTAAGCGCGTCGGAAACGTCAGCGGCCGTCACGTCAATTAAATTCGCATCTTTAACTTTTAGCGTAATCATGCGGACATAATCGATCCCCAAGATTTTCTTTTGGAGCGTTTGCACCGGCATAAAAATAAATTCATCATAATTTAAAAAAGTTACCGCCCCTCTTTTTTCAGCCACGCCAACCACGCGGAAATTTAAACTTTTAATTTTAATTTCCTTGCCGATGGCTTCTTGATCGCCAAAGAGGGCGTCTTTAACGTCGCTCCCAATCACAACTACTTGCGCTAGGCCATTATCATCGCCCTGCGAATAAAAAGCCCCCTGCGCGACCTTGGTAGCTGTATCCACAAAAGGATAATCAGCGCCAACCCCAAAAATCATCGCCCGTTTATTCGTAGCTTGATAAGTAGCCAACTCTTGGCCAATCGAAGCTGGGGCGGCTTTATCAATATTTGGAATTTTTTTCAGCATTTCCCCGTCGGAAACTTTTAGCGTTGTAATTTGAATCCCTTGCGCTTGACCTGTCGCGTTAGCCGAAGAAGTTTTGCCCGTAGCTGGAACTTTCGTTTCAACCTGAATAATATCCGTCCCAAAACTATTGACTTGGCCTAAAATATATTCCTTAACACCTTGACCACTGGAAGTGACGACAATTACGGATAAAATTCCAATAATAATTCCCACCAATGTCAAAACCGTTCGACCAATGTTAATGGTCAAACTGCGGGAGGCAAGTTTTATTGATAAGAGAAGGCGTTTAAACATAATAAATGAAAAATGTAAATCTCAAAATGGAAAATGACAATTTAAAATAAAAAATTTTGGTCTCTTCACTAGATGATAAGAAATTATTTCTTACCTTTTAGCGTAAGGATACTACTGGCTATAATATTAGAAATTTCGATTAACTCTGCTAGCAACCACACTATTTCTTGCTTTTCTCCTTTATGCGTGTCTCTCAGTAAAGTCAACTAAACTTTTGATTCATTTGATGATTTCAAGGAATGGGTAAAAAAGTTTATAAAATCTTTTTTCGAACTTGCCGAATTAGCTTCTACATAATTTGCTAAGATACTTGTCCCACTTCTTAATAATTGCTTACCCATAATGTCATTTACGGAACTTTTTGGGAGAGTATCAATAAATCTTATCAGACGTAACACAAAATTATATAATCTTTTTTTGAATTCATTTTTAAATTTTGCTTTGTCATTTTCCATTTTGATTTTTTAATTTTAATTTAAAATCATTCATATCTCAGTGCTTCCATTGGTGAAATTCGCGAAGCCTTGCGGGCTGGATACAGTCCGAAAATAACGCCGATCAAAATCGCTACGGAGGTTGCTACCCCGATGGAGGTAAGCGAAATAATAAACTCCCATTTATAACCTAAGGCGTTAATAACCACGGAGGCTAAAAATGAAAGCGCAATTCCAAAAACAATACCCGCCAGACCGCCAATCAAAGTCAGAAAAACCGCTTCAATTAAAAATTGGGCAATGATGTGCCGCGCTCTAGCGCCAACGGCTTTGCGAAGTCCAATTTCCCGAATTCGTTGATTAACCGAAATGAGCATGATATTCATAATGCCAATCCCCCCAACCAAAAGTGAAATTCCAGCAATCCCGGTAAGAAAATATTTTAAAACATTAGTAATATTCGTAATCGTCGAAATTGCCTGGGCGGTATTACGCACCGAAAAATCCTCATCCGTTACATTTTTTATTTTATGCTGAGTTCTCAGGACATATTTAACATCAGCAGTGGCCCTTTCCATATTAGCGGGCGAGTCAATTTTAATGCGCATGCTATTGATATGACTAATTCCCAGCAAGATTTTCTGCGCGGTTTCCAGCGGAATATAAGCCAGGTCATCGGTATTTGTAAAACCGCTCGAGCCTCTTTCCTCAAAAACGCCAATGACGGTAAAGTTCGTATCTTTAATCGAAAAAACTTTTCCCATAGGATCTTCATTGCCAAAAAGCTGAACCGCACGACCAGGTCCCAATACCGCTACCCGAGCTAGTCCGGATTCTTCTTCATTTGTAAAAAATCTTCCCGACTTTAGAATAACACTTTCCACATTTGGAAAGCTAGCCGAAACGCCTTGAAAACTACTTTCGGCTGAATTACTTCGATATTTCATCAGGCCAACTCCACTCACGTAAGCCGAGCCACTCGCAGCATTTGGCACATTCCTTTTCTGAAGGATAGCTTCAAGATCAGTTTCTTTTAAGGTTGTCACCACAATCCCCAGCGCCGAAGCTGGCGGACCTTTTTCATCCGAGCCTCCCGGCAGGACACTGACCAGATTAGAACCAATTCCCGAAACTTGACTCAAAATGAGTTGCTGGGCGCTGGCGCCAATTGCCATCACGATAATCACCGAGGCTATCCCAATGATAATTCCCAAAATCGTTAAAAAAGAACGGAATTTAGCCGCCAGCAGGTTGTTATAGGAAATTTTGATGGGGGAACTTAATTTCATCTAATTTATAACTTATTAATCAAAGAATGAAATGTAAAATGTAAATCTCAAAAATCAAAATGACAAATTAAAATTAAAAATTATCAAATGCATGAAAAATTTTACATTTTACAATGTCATTTTCCATTTTGATTTTTGCTTTTTAATTTATTTTAGGAGTTCTCCTTCTCCATCAGCAATCAAGCGGTCTTTGACGAGTTCGTCGGAAACAATGCGGCCATCGAGCATATTTAGGATGCGTTTGGCGTGACGAGCGGTATAAGTTTCATGTGTGACTAAAATTACCGTGTGCCCAACGTCATTGAGTTGTTGGAGAATTCGCATTACCGCCAAGCCAGACTTTGAATCCAAGTTCCCCGTTGGCTCATCAGCAAAAATAACTTCTGGATTATTAACTAAAGCGCGCGCAATCGCTACCCGTTGTTTTTCTCCACCAGAAAGTTGGTTAGAAAGATAGTTTGTGCGATGACTCATATCAACGGCCGCTAAAGCTTTGGTTATTTTTTTCTCGTTATTCATCTCCAAATGATCTTCATCATAAAGCAGGGGCAGCTCCGTATTTTCATACACCGAAGTTCTCGGCAATAAATTAAAGGACTGAAAAACAAAACCAATTTTCTTATTGCGAATTTTTGCCATTTCATCATCAGAATATTGGGTAATATTTTTTCCTTCCAATAAATAGGTTCCCTCCGTCGGCCGATCCAGCATCCCTAAAATTTGCATTAGGGTTGATTTGCCAGAGCCTGATGGACCCATAATGGAAATAAACTCGCCTTTTTTAATTTCGAAAGTAACCTCATGCAAAACCGGCGTTTTCACGCCTTCGGTTTCGTAAGTCTTACTTAAATTTTGAACAACAATCAATGACATAAAATATTTTCTACAAATTACAGTCCCCACAAATTTACAAATTATTTTTATTCCCCTCTTTAGCAAGAAGGCGAATGCGAGCGAGTGTAGCACAGGCTTTCAAACTGTTGACACTTCCATTATTTTAGCGTATAATTAGATATCGTGGTTCTTTTTAGTATTTACTAACTTAGTGGCTCAATGAAGCCAAAGGCAAAAAAATGAAATTAACTAACAAAAAGTTTTCGCTTTTTAAAATGTGGGGATTGATCTGTCTTGCAATTGTCTTTTATGCAGTCGGCACAGCCACCTACCATCCGCTGGAAGGCATCACCCTTGCCATCTTAGCTTTCTTTTACGGAATAGCGGGGCACCTTACTCGGTGTCGCACGCATATCTGTAATTCTTGGAGAAAACCTATGCATATTTTAGGCAGTGGGCCAACGTGTCCAAACTGCGGAGACCATAGATAGCCGTGAATTACTCCTTTCCTCGTCCCTGCTGGTTGTGAATATTTAATATTCCAAGCAAAAAGGTACGGGGATTTTTTTATTTCCAAATTTTCAACCCACCCATCTTTTGCATTTCCCTAAAAGCTAACGAAGCTAATAAGCTAAAGCCTAAAAAACTACTTCGTCACCACGAACGTCACTACCTTCTCGCCGCCTTTAAGTCCGGATTTAACTTCGACCATGCCTTCGTCTCCTTCTAGCCCAGTTTCAATATAAACTTTTTTCGTCGTATTATCAGCTATTTGTAAAACATCAACATATTTCTTTTCACCCTCAAGCTTAATCGCTCGTTGAGGTACCGAAATAATGCCAGTTTTTTCCGCCGTGCTGATGGCAATGTTGGTGCTCATCCCAGGTTTAATGCGGATATCAACACTATTTAGTTTTAATTTAATTTGGTAATAAACCACGTCCTGAATCGTCGTCGAGGCTGGATCAATTTCAATCACTTCCCCCTCATAGATATCCTCTAAAGTTAAGGCATCAAAAGTAATTTTAGCGTGTTGCCCGAGTTTTAGTTTGACAATGTCTGATTCCGGTACTTTAGACTCGATAATCATATCCATAGACATCACCCTTGAAAAAGCTTCCTTAATTACGCCCGTGCCTAAAATTTCGCCCGGCTTATTATTGACTTCCGTAATAATCCCGTTAACTGGAGAAACTAGGGTCGCCTTGGCTAAATTAAGCATTGCTTGACCATAAGCGGCGCGCGCCCCAGCCACGGTTGCATTTCTAGAGGCCTTGGCAAAGTCAGACTCGACTGTTTTAACTCTAGCCTTGGCGCTAGCTACTGCGTTCTCGGCATTCGTTTGACTTAAATCTGCTTGCTCCCTTACCGTCTTTAAACTTTCTTTAGCAGAATCCAAGGCATTTTCAGCTGTTGTGAGCGTCAGTTTATTTTGCGCGCTTGGAGAACCATCATAAAAATCTTTTGCATCATCATAATATTTTTGGGCATTATCCACGGCTTGCTGCGAGGCATCGATACTTTGCTTATTTAAGTTTTCCGTATCATCCAAGGTATTTTCGGTATTGTCTTTAGAAACTTTCGCTTCTCTGAGCGTATCACTGTTAGCGCCAGCGTTAGCAATCGCCTGATCAAGCCCAGCTTGAGCCTGGTCAAGTTGCTTTTGCAGCGAAGCGTCAGTTAAAGTTGCAATCTTATCCCCAGCGGCAACCTCATCGCTAGTTTTAACAAAAACCTTACTCACTCGCCCGCCCAGTTCAAAATTAAGCGTAATCTCATCTTTGGCTACCAGGTCGCCCGTAACCGAGACAGTTTGCACTAGCGTGCCCTTAACTGCGTCAGCTGTCGTATAAGTTGTCACTGGCTTTTTACTTTTAAAATAAAAAATAACGACAATCACAATTAAAACCGCCACCCCGACCCAGATTAAGATTTTTTTTGTTTTCTTCATTTTTATTTCAAGCCTTTGTCATGCTGTCCGCCAGCTGGCGGATTCAGCATCTACTTCCTTTGCATAAGATAACTTCCTGCGTGCAAGATCCTGAACTAAATTCAGGATGACAAAAAATATATTTTATAATTTAATCACTGGAAATTGTTTAGAAATTAGAAATTAGAAATTAAACTGCCCTGCTTCCCTTCTCCATCCAGCGCTTCATTAACCAGCGCGTCGGCAATTTTATTTTTCTCGCGCAGGACATGGGTAAACGTCACCTGTTTAAAGTCTAGCATTAAATTCCAAATTTCCAAAAAATACTGCTGGATGCGAGGTTCTTTTAGCTTATATTCATGCTTGAGTTGCTTGACGACTAACTCACTGTCCAAAAAGCAATCCACGTGGGCTTGCTTGGCGGAAACGTTACCTAGGAGTTGTTTTATTTTTTTCAGTCCAAAAATCAGCGCTTCGTATTCAGCGTCGTTGTTAGTTTTAATCCCAATGCACTCGCCGTATTTCCATTGGGTAGTTTCTCCGCCCGAGGCGGATCCGCTTTTAGCGGAGATATAAACTCCAATCCCTGCCGGTCCCGGATTTCCCCGCGATCCACCATCGGTATACATTACAATTTCTTTTTGCATTTTTTTAAAAACTATTTCTTAATATTTTAAGTTTAACATCTTTTAAGTCTCCTGACTATTATTTTGCAAAAATTTCTTCACTTCGCGATCAAAATCAGCTTGCAATTGAGTTATTCGAAATTTTCGAATAACTGCCTGAATAAAAAGCTTCTTGAGTGGCTTTTCCACTATTTACCAAGAATAGCACCGTGTTTTGTGGTATATTCCAAAATGGAACATACCTTTTCTTCTTTCAATTCTCCCTCGGTGAAAATATTTTGCAGGTGCTTGCACTATTCCTCAAACTTTATTACGCAGTGTGTTACATAACTTTCAAAAGATTCTTTATTATTTCTCAATCTCTGCTTTAACTTTTTGCTTTGCCTATTCGAGCAGCTGTTCGCTCTCTTTCCTTGAACGACTTCTCTGCTTTCTGGATTTGCTTTTTCAATTCAATTTTACTCGGAAGATACAATTTATATTCTCGAGCAAAAATATTGCTATTTTCCGGCAAAGTATATTCAATCACAATTTCATTTTTTTCTTTGCACAAAATTAAACCGATAGTAGGATTTTCCCAGGCTTTCTTCTCCAAGCGATTAAACATATTCACATACATTTGCATTTGCCCCAAATCCTGATGAGTTAGCTTGTTAATTTTGAGATCAATCAATACAAAGGCTTTCAAAAGTCGATTATAAAAAACCAAGTCAATATAAAAATGATCTGAGCCAAAACTGAATCTTTTTTGACGAGCAATAAAACTAAAACCTTTGCCAAATTCAAGTAAAAATTTTTGCAAATTATCAATAATTGCCTGCTCTAACTCATTTTCGGAATATTTTACATTTTCATCAAGATCTAAAAATTCTAAAATATAAGGATCCTTTAGAATATCTTGGGGATTTTCTGGAGTATGATATTTTTTCAAATTATCCACCAAAACACCTTTCTTGTCCTTACTTAAAACAATCCTTTCAAACAAAGCCGAATTTATTTGTCGATCAAGTTCTCTTATTGACCAACAATTTTCTGAGCATTCTTTTTCATAAAAATTGCGCTCTTGAGTATCTTTGAGGGAAATTAGGCGAACATAGTGCGACCATGAAAGAGAAAAATGGTATTCCTGAAAATTGACAGGCAATGTCTGCTGATTTCCTGTTTTTTCAATTTTTCGAGACAACACTTTGGAGTTTTTAAATTCGTCAGACACTGTCTGACCTTTCTTATACAATAAGAAAAATGTCTTCATTTGCTTCAGGTTTGTTACTGAACAACCCTTACCGAATTCTTTCATTAATTTTTTACTCAAGATTTCCAAGGTTTCTGAACCATATTCCGCTCTAATTTTGCCTTTTTGTTCATCCTCCACAATCAAACGACCAATTTCAAAATAAGTCAAAACCATAGTCGTGTTTACTGTTTGCACAACCTTATTTTTGGCATTTTCAAGCAGTTTTTTTATTTCTTGAAAAAGATTTCCTTTGCTCGCTGTGATTATTTTTGACATATTTTTTTTATTGTATAGCGTGCTATGTAACTTTCAAAAAATTTTTATTACCCTTTTATTTCCAAAATTAACTAAGTCTCTACCGCGAAATAACTTATGCATCTAGCGCTCATCTTTACACCATCTTTGCTCAAAAAAATTTCAAAGTTATCTCGATAGCTTCTCAATTTTTTTGGAACAAATCTGACGCAAATCTGAGCACGAACTGCACAACTTATTTCATGATAGAGCCTAAAATTTCATAATTCCCTTAATACCCTTATCATACCACCAATTCAACCCGTCTTCAAGCAAATCCTCTTGGATAACAAAAAAAACAGCTCTCGTAAAAACAAAAGCTGTTTATAGGAAATATTCAATCATATCTTAAATCAGTCTTGCCATCAGATAGCCGATGCCGGAGGGGCCTTCGTAGCTGAGTAATTTAAAGGCGTATTTTTCTTCATGCAAAGCGCCCATTAAAATGATAATGGCTCGCAGACCGCATTCAGCGGCTTGGTCGATAACTTCCTTGTGCATGCTCATAATGCTGAGCAAGTTATTGCCCCCGAGTTGATGAATAATTTCGCGGTCGAACTTTTCCGCCTCAGGCGAAAAGCCCGCGGGAGCGTTAGGAGTTAGCCGATGAGACAATTCAGCGCTAGCGATAATGGCAATTCGCTTGGATTGATGGCCGCCAATTACGCTTTCGATAAGTTGACCGTAACGGAAATGTTGCTGATAGTTCATCAGCGAAAAAGCTAAATGGACCACTTTGGGTTGGATATTTTTTAGTAGATGCTGGAGCGGAATCAGGGCGCCATAATCAAGCGGGTTATTTCGCAAACGAAAAGAAAGCTCATCTTCCTTGCAAGTAAAAGCTAGCTTATTAAAAATCGCTTTGTCATTTTCATAGCTATACTTCTCCGCAAGCCCAAACTGACTAAAGTCGCCCCCTAATTTTTTCGCTGAATTAATCACGAAAGAATAACGCTCCAATTTAGCGTGGGGCGAAATGATAATCACTGTATCGGGCGTCGCTTTTTCCAGCGCAATTCGAAGCTCTTTAAAAGCCGCCAGCGTTTGTTTAATTTTTTTTCGATCGCTAGGCTGTCCGATACCTGGGATACTTTCCAAGGGATGCGGGACAATAGCTGAAAAAACAATCATACTTTTAATTAAAAAGGATTAAAAAAGCATAACCTTTATATATACAAAAGATAGCCCTCAATCTTTCAAGGTATCAAAGTTAAGGCTCCCTTAAAGCCCAAACAATAGTCCTTAGAAATTAGGCATTAGGCCTTAGAAATTTGACATTTTAAATTTGGCATTAGGCATTTATGCCCGCCTATCCCTTCGCTAAGGTTATCTCAACAATTTCCGAATGGCCCTCGGTTCGCATCGGCGTCCCCCACGCGCCAAGCCCACAAGAAGTATAAATAGAAAAATTATCTTTTTGTCTTAAACCGTAATCGTAGCCACGAAACATAAAACTGGTCGCAAAGCCGAAGGGAAAAAGTTGACCCTTGTGCGTGTGGCCAGCAAGCATCAGGGAAATTCCGAGTTTTCTAATTCTTGCAACCTGAGTCGGCATATGCCAGAGTAAAACGCTCGGACAAGCTCGCTTAAAATTCGAAATCTCTTTGATCGTTTTAACGACATTAATTTTTTCGCCATGGCCTGGAAATTCGATCCCGATAAACTGCAAACCATCTACGGTTTTAATTTCATTTCGCAGACAAGTAATTTTAGTCTTGGCTAAAGTTTTAAAAGTTTTATCAGTTCCCAAATAAGTTTCATGATTTCCCAGGGCGTAAAAAATACCTTTCGGAGCCTCGAGCAGATTAAGCGGTTTAATAAAAATCTCAATATTACCGTCAGTGCCATCGAAAAGATCGCCCGTAATTACAATTGCATCCGGTTCTAAGCGATTAATCCGCTTAGCAACTTCGCTTAAATAATGATCCCGATAAATATGCCCGAGATGCACGTCTGAAATTTGGACAATTTTTTTACCAATCCATTTTTTAGGCAAGTTATTAATCGAAACATTAATCTTTTTTACAATCGGGGTAAAGGCATTCAAAATCCCATACAAGGAATAAATTACGGCCCCAAAAATAGCCAGCGCTCCGATGGTTTTTTCGGGCGGATTAATTCCAACTAAATCACTGAATAAAATAACCAGCCAACCGAAAGCAAAAAAGAGGAGAAGATTTATCATCAAACCAACCCAGACGCCGGAAAGAAAATAGTATTTGCGGTTAAAATGATTATCCCAACGATGCGCTAGCAACGTCGAGATCATAATGCTAAAGCCGAGAAAAGCACCCAATAAAAACAGGACTAATTTAACAATATTCTTTTCGAACGGCAAGGAAAATGGGAAAAAATAAGCCAACGAAAAATAAACTGCCATATGAGCAGCGATATATGCGGGGAAAATCAAAAAGAAAACCACGCTGGACTTTACAATTTTTCTAATTTTATTAAACATTGCTAGATTATAACACAGCTAAAAACTTCTGAGTAGCCTTAAGCTTTTTTTAGCTTTAGTTTAGGATTGCTTCTTGAAAGCGACCTTTGCTGGCTGGAGACTCAATAGCGGTGGCTGTTGGCAAATTTCTGCGTAACCGCGCACAGTTAATTTAACTGGCTTTTCTTTTGAAGAATCTTTAATTTTAGTTTTTACTTCGTCGGTTGGATCAATTAATTTAAAAGTATAATCTTCCCCATCGGCCATTAAGTTAGAATTTTCAGTCGGAAGCTTTGCGAGCTCTTCTTTCTTAACGCCAAGCATGACGACGCCATCCTCACCCTGCGAAACAAGCCAACCCTCAACTTCTTTTTCGCCTTCATAATAATGCGGTTTACATTCACTACTAGCTACCGCTAAATTTTTAGAAGCTTTTTCAGCGCCTGATTGCGCTACGGTTTTTTGCTTGGTAATATTCGTTACCTGATTTTCGCTAAGCGTAGGAGCCTGTTTATCCCCGATGCCCATATACCAGAAAATTCCACCAATGATAACTGCCACAAAAAAGATTACGCCGATTGCAAATTCACTGGCCAGTCGCGGATTACCACTTTTACTGCCACTAACTTTTACATTTGCTTTTACTTTCGCTTTCGTTGTTGTTTTCGCTTTTGTTTTCGCTTTTGTTTTCGCTTTCATATAGGTTTTTAAAAAAATTATTCTTATTGAACTGCTTTTTTATTATACCACAAAATTTACTTTATTCAAAACTAACTTAAGGCTCCACTAGTTTATTGGCAACTGGTACAGCGAAGAAAAAGTACTCATCAAATAAGGCACCGCAATAATCATAACCAATAGTGGCAAGATTACGGTAACGGCTGTTATAATCAGCGTCCACATAAAATATTTCCGAAGCTTTTCGACGGAAGCGTACATCGCGTCAATTTTAACTTCTTGTTCAGTGAGTTTTTTTAGGATTTCTTCCATAAAGTTTTCTTAAAAAATAAGAGCTGATATTCAAGGGAATGTCCTCATTATACCGAAGCTATTAAATCACGGCCAGTTGCAAGGAGGCTAAGCCTCCAACGTCTTGCAACTACTAGTTAAATTAATATTACTTAATATTATAGCACACTTTTGGCTTTTTTAAAAAAACAGGAAATTACTATTTTTAGGTAACCTTATTTCTTTGTCGTTGCTTTCGCCAGAGAAGACTCTCTAAGGCGATGAGAATGATTAGGAGAATAAGCAGTGCGATTAAAAACCATCTCCAGCTTAAAAACCAAAGAACTATTTGCTTTTTATCACCTTGCTCGGTTGCCTCACCGAGGACTGCACCGCTACTTAGGGCTGGTTGAATATCTGCCACCAGTTTTGAAATATCCGGCACAATATCAGCGTTTTTTTCTGGCACAATATTTTTTTTCGCAAGAGCCCGAACTGGCTGAATAGTTTGAGCTGATTTTACCTTGGATTTTTTGTGGGCTGCTTTATGTTTAGCTTTACTTTTATTCTTATCAATAACAACTTCAGTAACTTCATTACTAATATTTACCGGGTCAGCGATATTTTCGCGACTATCGGTCGGTGGGTCAGGAATTAAAATCTTAGCCGCTGACTCCCAACTACCATTTGCTAATTCATTACCAGCTAAGTCATGAGTACTACACCCATTAGTAGGAGGTGGCGCCTGCGTATACGTAACTATTGGCAAAGCGTCCAGGTCGGTAGCTAAACCTTCGCTAAAACTAAGCCAGAGAATTTTATCATTTTCGGTACTGCCAGTACTAATTGATTCACCTTCATAGCCAAGCACGTCCCAATTATCTGGCGTGCCTTTCGCTAATCTATCGTCATCGATCCTTTCCGAAAAAGTAAGTTTAATCGCATCGAGCTTACCATTCCCATTTAGATCTTGCGTTTCCGCGGAAAAAACTTCTGGTAATTGTTCATCAATTAAATTTCCAAAAGAAGTAAGATGGTAAGTTAAAATTTTAGTGTCTGTGTCATTACTAATTACACATGCTCCCCCCGCTGGCGCGCCAGTTGGATTTTCGTAGGTGCCTGTACAAATATTAGAAATTTCCACCCATTGGCCTAAACCGGCAGGCCGATAACCCACTGCACCAGTCACGCCAAGCAAAGTTATCACGACGGGTTTACTGAAATTTAACGCCCCTTTTATTGAGCCAAGGGTAATAACTGTCTCCCCAACTATAAGACCTGCAGGATTTTTGCCTCCGTCCGGTTCACCAAGAGTCGGCAAATTTATTATCCCATCCCAATCGACTGGGCCAGTCACCACTGTTCCGCTTGGGATAAAAACACTCGCAACGTCAGTATTAATGGTAATTTCAGGTAAAGTCCCAGCTTTACTTTCACTATTAATAAAAGCGTTGACATCAACGTTTGGATTAACTGCTCCCTCATACACATAAATTGTTACCGCTTGAGCTAAATCAGTCAGGACGGCCCGATCAACCTCGGCATAAAGAACTACGTCCCCTACTTCATCCGGTATTGCAAAAGTTGGTGCATCAATAGCTATTTCTTCAGCCTTGACCGTCATCAATTCCGTAGCGGAAAAATTTAGACCAGCCAGATAAAAAGTTAGGCTGAAGATTAAACCAGTAAAAACCAGTTGCCTAAACGTTAAAAAAACTCCAGGTAAAAAAATACGCTGAAAAATTATTTTAATTCTCCTGATGTTTTTTAGCAACTAAGTTGAAAGTTAGAAAGGTTCTTTTTTAAAATATACCACACCTTCGCAAAAATCCAAAACGAAAAACGTTGCAAGAATTAAATGCAACGTTTTTCGTTTTTTAGCAAAATTAAATTAAAGTTTTAGCCAACGACGTTCCCGCCTCCCTGTCGACGCCTTAGCCAGAAGAAGAATCCCCCGCCAGCAAAGATTAGGGCTAGAAACCATTTCCAGTTCGAGGCCCAGAAGCCTGGTTGCTGATTTCCATTGCCTTGGTCGGTTGTTTCACCTAAGACGGAGCCTTTCGTCGAACTGCCTTGGTCACTACCACTCATTCCACCCGTTACCGAAGTGCCGGATCCACCAGTGGTTGTCGTTTCTTCTTGAATAGTAGCCCCTGTTGGCGCTGGCTCGGTAGGTTCTGGCGTACTAATGGCGACGCTTCCATTAATTGGGATTGTAATTTTAATTACTTTGACATCACTTTTATTTCCAGCTTCGTCTTTAGTTATTATTCTATAATAATAAGTTTTGCCTGGGGTAACGTCTTTATCAATATAATTCTCGTCTCGCCTATCTTGGGTATTTAGGTGTGAGTGACTGTTTAAAGTATAATGATAAGTTGTCCCGCGATAAATTAAAACTTTCGAGGTGTCGCTATCGTTAATATCCCAAGTTAATTCAACGTCTCCAGTAATCGGGCGATAAACTCCTTTGAAATTATCGACGGTCTCTGGGGCTCTCGTATCTAATAAATCGCCAAAAGAGGTAAAATGATAAGTTAGAATCTTCGTATCAACTCCATCATTGATGGCGCATTCCCCACCCGCTGGTGCACCAGTTGGATCATCATAGTTTCCAGTGCAAACATTCGTAATTTCAATCCATTGATTCGAGCCAGCTGGACGATAGCCCACTGCGCCAGTCACGCCTGGAAGCGTGATAACCACTGCTGGGTTAAAGAGCAGCATCCCGCTTGCTGAGCCAAGGGTAATAACCGTCTCGCCGACTGCAAAACCTGCTGGCGCGTTGCCACCGCTCGGCGTACCGGCTGTCGGTGCGTTAATAACGCCATCCCAACCAGCCGGGCCAGTTACCACTGTCCCCGCTGGGATGAAAACCTCAGCAACCTCAGTATTTATGGTAATTTCAGGGAGTGTCCCTGTAAGCAATGCGCTCACGTCAATGGTTGGGCTTTCGGTGCCGGGCGTAACTTTGATGGTTACAGATTGCTCTCCGTCGGTTAAAACAACTTGAGGATTACTATTATTAAGCGTAGCATTTCCATCCTCATCAGGTTCAGTTTGTCCGATCGAGATATCTACACTGCCACTTGCATTATTATAGTTTCCAGTCGTATCGGTAAAGGTCCAATTAGCCGTACCGCCAGGAACATCCGTAAATGAGGCGCCAAGATTAAGACCTGCTAAAGTTCCGTCACTGCCGACGCCTTCACAAGTGCCGGATGCGCCATGAGCGCTTCCGTCATAGACGTCATCATATCCAATAATTGAGGTACAGTCTGCATTCGCCTTAATCACATGTACTATTCTCGAAACCTCTAAGGCGTGATTACCAGCCCCATCAACAACATTATAAGTTATTGTATAATCACCTGGAATAGCCGTATTAACTGGATTAACCGTTACAATATTTTCAGTAATATTTGCATCTAAAGTATCGTTCGCGGTAGCCCCTGAATCAGTATAGGTTGAGCCATATATAACATTAAGAGGTGAAGTTCCTAGCCGCGTAATTACTGGTGCAGTCTTGTCAGTTGTAAAGTTAGCTCTCAGCAGTGTAGTATTGCCTGCATTATCAGCAAATGTAGCTGTGAGATAATGTTCGCCTTCTGTGAAATTTACGGCTGAACCTGGAGTCCAAGTCCAAACACTACCACTACTCCAAACCATTGTTCCGTTTGCAGTTCCACCTCCATCAATATAGGCAGGAACAGCTGTCTTGTTTAAATCAGCATCTGTAACCACAACTGTGAGTGAAGTTAATTGATCCGATCCAGTGAGCGCTGGAGTAATAGCATAGACGCCAGCTGTTGGGGTATCAACTGTAATTCCAGGTGTTGGATGATTTGTTGTCAGCACTGTTAGCAGTCCACCGGCTGGTGCAGTACTATCAGCTGCAAATATCAAACTTGGATCATCTACTATCTCGTTGCCCGCTAAATCAGTTACGCTGTATCCGTACGTATCCACGACATAGCTTCCTGTTGGTAGTGTTCCAGTATATACAATAGTTAGAATCTTGCCCGTACCGTCAAAACTGGCTGATAAAATTGTATCTACTTTTACGGTACTATCCCACGTCATTCCTGGCATAACTACTGCATGAATACCTAACATTGATGGGGTTATAGCTGAAGCCGCGGTAACCACAAGGCTACCTTCATTGATTAGCTGTACTGGTTCGTTAAAAGTATAGACAATTGTCTTTGTTGAATCGACATGAGTTACTGTTGCAGTCGGAAGCGTGGCGTCAGTCACTTCAAACGTCAACGCTCCAGCGTCAGTCAGCTTATTGCCAGCAAGGTCGGTCACGTCAGCTCCAAAAGTATCCACGATATAGATTCCGACTGGAAGTGTTCCAGTGTAGGTAACCGTAAGATGGGTAGCATCTGAAAAGTGGACAGCTGAGACCTCGACACCACCGACTGCAGCGTTTTCCCACGTCATTGTACCAGTAAGTTTATAAATTCCAAGATCATTTTTTGTAACATCCCCATAGGCAGTGACGGTGGAACCATTCTTCAGTTGAACTGGCTCACTGAAAATCGTGGTGACTGTTTTGGCTGTTTGGTTAAGAATAACCGATGATTCAGTTGGTGCTATGGTATCAGCAGTCACGGCAAACGCAATCGGATAAACTGGTGTACCATTCTGAATCGTCTGCAAATTGTCAGGATTGCCAGCTAAATCCCTTACATCCCAACCACCTACCGATGTCCAAGAATCAACAACATAATGCTTGTCTATTTGCTCCACGAGTGTTCCAGTGTAATGAACGGTTAGTATAGTTTTTTCTGCATTAAAAGTTGTAGTATCAATGGTAGCGTGCGGTGCGATTGTGCTTAAACTATAATCCCAGTCTGATCCGTTCGCAGTCGCTTCAAAAATATTCAACATGCTCGGGGTCACTGGTGTATCTACATTGTAAGTAGGGCTGTCATTCTCAGTTGTGTAGTGCACTGCCTCATTCCAAGTCAAGGTAATTGTTTTGTCGGTTGTATTGTGCACGACTGTTTGCAAAACTGGTGCTATGGTATCAGCCACATCAACAATAACCGCATTGATATCGCCACCCAATGTAACTGCGGCTGAATTTGCTTTAATAGAAATCGACCCTAGCGCTGTAGTTCCAGTGAAAGCGACAGTTGCAGTCGTTGAACTTGTTATTGTGACAACAGGATCATGCAAAGTCGTTGTGCCGCTGCTGATCGTCCAGCTACCCGTATTCGGGCTATCAATCGTACCCACGAAGGTGTCGCCTGCGAGGGTCACATTCATAGTCGGATTAATTGCTCCTCGCTCTATCTTTGTCACATCAATACTCGCCCCACTCTCCACAATAACCGTAATAAAAATCGTAAAGTGATCCAGCTCTGCACTCACAGAATCGGTCTTGGTTGTCACATCCCCACTTGCAACGGTTTCAGCATTTGCCAGTCCAGCCACATCCTCAGCGAATTTAACCTGGACATTTTCCTGATTTTTTGGTTTTGGCAAAGTTAGCGAATATTCAAACGTCCCATCAGTCATATCGGAAGTAATGTGAGACTGTAAACTAAAGTGTGTCTGGTATAATCAAAAGTAACTAACTTTTAACTAAAAAGATTATGCCAAAGTATCAAGAGATTTTAGAAAGCAGTATTAAAAACTTGCGAAGTTCCATGACAGAGTTGTCACTAGAT
>CAILTR010000054.1 GCA_903837175.1 uncultured bacterium | reverse complement strand
TGAGGAATATGTGAAATACTACAATCATGAAAGGTATCAATGGGAACACAAAAAGATGACTCCCGTTGAATACAGAAATCATCTTTTAGTTTGCGCTAGCTAGTTTTTTGTTTCGTGTCTACTTTAGAGGGTACAGATCAAGGTTGCCATTTTTTACAATTAAAAAAGGTATCTCAGTCAATGACTGAAATACCTTTTTCGTAAACTATGTGCTCTCTTTAAAAGAGCGAGAGCACATAGTTTACGATTGAGTCGGCGCCCATCGCAAAAACGAAGAACGCCCCCAAGCCAACATATGTGGCGATTTTTTTCATCTTTTTTTCATTTGTGGGAAAAATAAATTTATTATTTTTCCCGATTTAAAATAACTATAACTTAACTTTAAATTATACAGCTAAAAAACATAAATGTCAAGGGTCAGAAAACACCCTAACGATTTAAGGCTCTAGAGAGCTAAAATACTGTCTAAAAATTATAAAGTATTTTCACTACTGCTAAAATATACCTTAATCTTTAAGAATTTACAACCCCCTAAAGCTTTATAAAAAAAACGACCCACCATTTTCAGAAAATGGTGGGTGCTTAACAACGCAACGTTTTTTTGTGGGAATTTTCCCTGTTTTTTTCATTCAATCAACCCATCGGCAAAAAAGAACAACGCAATATTTTCTCATCACCTGGAGCAAGAAATATACCAGCACTAGGATGTGCAAACGACTCGTTGGAGGTCATTTTTGGTTTTACGCAAAAATATTTGCCTGATGAATTCTTCCAAAGACAGAAGCGTGAAGAAGAATCAACATCCCCCTCAATAACCATCATCACTCTTCTAGTATTACCTTTTGACCCTATCACAACTCTTTTATTAAAAGGAACCTCCTTGGGGCGAGTAGAAAAATCAGACTCATTATACACATCCTCTTCACCGACCTCGCCAACTCTAGCAACAATTCCGCCATCACTTCTGAAAAATGGAAAAAATGAAAGATTTATAGGAGCTAATTCTCGTGCTCCATCTAGCAATCTTTTTACTCTTATTTCAGTCATTAAGCAAGTTGGAGAAATAAGTGATGTTGTTACATCATATTGTAAAGTCCACGGGAAAGATGGCCCCTTTTTACTAAGCCCCCTAAAAGAAAAACTGTACCCATCCTTATGCATTAACCGCAAGTGTTTATCTTGTAGCCAGCCATAACTAGGTAGTTGAGTGAATGGACTAGGCTTTCTTGCAATAAATGGTACGCAAGGGAAATTACCTCCTATTTTTTCATTTATTTGTTTAGGATAAAAGACATCCTCCCTATTTTTTCCATCCCAGCGAAAGTAACTTTGCACAGCTCCACCAATGCTTGATCCCTCAACGCAGTAATCGCCATTTTGGATTCTAAGTACTAAACCCTTACCACTCATAATAATAGCCCCTTTTTCACTTTTTAAGTTAACATTTTACTTATCAAAACAAGCTGAATTGCCTGAATTGATAATAAAGGATACCGCGAAATTGGGGCGGTGTCAACCAGTGGCGCCTAGCGTCCTCTGATAGCGTTTGAATAAGCTGGCACATCGCCAACTTTTTCAGAAATTTCGTTAATATAAAACTGCTGCCGAGCTTCCTGAATAGGAAGCTTCGTATCCAAAAGTCCTCGCCTTAAAGCTAGTTCATCAGCCGAGGCTGTAAAAAGTAGTTGCCAAGAAAACATTGAAACGCGACCAGAGTCGATTTTATTAATGTGATCCGCAATCAGCGAAGTACAATTAGCAAAAACTGTATTATACCAAGCTGGCTTAGTCGTTGTCAGCTCATTCATTCGCCTCAGCATGTCTACTAAAAGCAGCCTGGCACTTTCCTGCCGCTTTAACTTTACCGGGTAAACATAAACTTTATTTTTTAAAATATTAGCCCGCGAAAGAATTGTATCGCGTTCATCGGCTGCGATATAAACTAAAGGAAAAGTATGGAAAAGTCCCTTCCAAATTCCATAGGCCTGACCTTTCAATTTACGGGCTTCAATACTAATAGATAAAAATTCGCCATTGGTAAATTCGAAAGAAACAAAAGTGTGGGCGGCGATACTCCCCTCATTAAATGGCTCGGCGATATACCAAATTTTTTGAATTTGATTTAAATCATAAGTCCGATCATAGTAAGCTGGATGCATCTCTGCTTCCATTGGAAAATAACGAAAATTTCGCACGTTTTTTACTGTAACAAAATCGCCGCTAAACTCCGCCGTTGGAATTACCGTTAGCTGCTCTTGCCAATCGCCTTGTAAAGAGGGCTTATCTAAGAAGCTCCAAGCGACAAAGCTCACCAAAGCAACCAAAAAAATCAGCCCCTTATTTTTCCGACTCAATTTATTTTTTAAAAACTTTAAACGAAGTTTCTTTTGTTTTTGCATATTCCTAAGAAGATTATTCCGGTACTCAACCTGGGTCCTGTTTAAAAGCGCCTGCCCAGTTGTAAGTTATTAAGCACCCAGGGCTTTAAGAATTTGCTCAAGTTTTGCAGTAGCCACGCCAACAACGCTATCGCCACCACCATAGTACATAAAAATAGTACCTTTTCGATTCACCACGCCACAAGGAAAAACAACGTGTGCAACCTGACCATTCTTTTCGTAATAAGTTTCTGGTTCAAAAATAAAATTAGTAGTTCTAGAAATGATAACTGTTGGATCTTTAAGTTGAAGAAGCAGCGCACCCACGCGGTATACACTCTTATCTGAAACGCCATGATAAAAAAGCAGCCAGCCCTTTTTTGTCCTTATGGGTGGGGCGGCAATACCGACCTTTTGAGAATCCCACATCCCAATTCTAGGGCCTACGATTGGCGTAAAGCTTTCTATTTTATCATTTTTGAAATCAAGCGATTTGATAGGATCCAAACAAATATGATTATGCGCTCGATGAAAGATATAGTAACGTCCTTTTATTTTTCCCGGAAAAAGACACGCATCCTTATTATCGATACCTACTGGCGTAATCATTGCAGGCTCAGACCAGTTCCAACTTTTATTTAAAAAATCTTTTACCGTAATCCTGGTAGCGGCGACGCCTGGCGGATTATTCCCATCGTAGGCAGTATAAAACATATGCAAAGTGTCCTCGATTTGGGTAATTCGTGGATCTTCACAACCTGAATTCCCTGGATGGCTTTTCGATTCAAATGCTAGCTGGGGGGTATAGATTGGTTCTTTAATTCGCTCATCAATATCTTTCCCATTTTTCGAGATTGCCAAACCCATTACTGAGGTATCCTCGTTACCCATAGCTCGATACACAATATGGACTTCGCCATTCAGCTCAACTACTGCGGGATTAAAAACTGCCTTATCCTCCCAGGGATGGGCTGCGACCGATTCAAGAATTGGATTTTTTTCATAACGCTTAAAAATCGGTTCTTTTTTCATGGAATTAAGCAGGTCCTCAAGATTAACATTTGCCCGGCATCCAGTGGTATCGGTTGCGCCATAATAGATAAAAAGTTTTTTACCATGCACAAAAGCGCCAGAAGGAAAAATCACATTCGGCACCTGACCGAATTCCTCATATGTTTCCTCGGGCACCAGTAGCGGGCCATCTGTCCGCGCAATAATTTTTGAAGGATTTTTCAAATCCAGCAAAAGCGCTTCAATGCCAAAAACCTTATGTTCAGAAAAATAATTTTGAATATGCGAATAAATAAGCAGCCAACCATCTTTAGTTTTAATTGGCGCTGATCCAATCTCTACCTGATCATTTTCATTCCGCCGGAGTACGATCCGATGCTCTTCAATGTGATCATGCCATTGCTTCCAATACTGCTGTGACCAAAGTTGCTCTAAGTTATCAAACTCAGCTATGGCGGTAATCACTGGTGGTCGATCAGTATGAGCGCTCAGCATAGCCACGTATTTTCCGTTTATTTTTTCCGGAAAAAGTACCATCGCCTTAGCATTAAACGGTGTAACTAAATGTTTCTCACTGATTTTTTTAAAGTCCTTAGTGGTTGCTACTGCAATTTTAATTCCGTCTGCAGTAAACGGAAAGGTTGAAAGCGCCGTATAAAAAATATAGTAAGTGTCGTCGATTTTTGTCACGCGAGGATCCTCGCAGCCAAATTGTTCCCAATCATATTCCGGCACAATAAGTTGCCGACGCTTATCAAAATGATGTCCGTCGGAACTTTGCGCCCAGCCGATAGTTGAAACGCGTAATTCTTTTCCATGCAAATATTCCATTCCAGACTCAGCTCGATATAAGCAGTGAATCCTATTCTTATCTTGAATAGGACACCAATTGAAGGTTGCGAAAGATTCCCAGGAATGATCAGCGATTGGTTTCAATAAGGGATTATGCGAAGATTTTCTAACTACAAACATAAGCTTTTTATTTTAATCAATTACATTCCAGTTATAGCCTCCCTCATGATGTCGCGTAAAAATTCATGGATATTTGCCGTAGCTACGCATACCACACTATCGGCTCCGCCATAATAAACAAAAAGTACATCTTCTTTAATAACCGCCCCACAAACATAAACCACGCCTGATTTAGCTCCATTATTTTCATAAGCCTCTGCCGGTTCCAGCACAGGGTGAGCTGCACGATATAAAATCTTGGTTGGATCGTCATGATCTAAAATCATCGCACCAACCTTATACTTATCAGGATCTTTTCGATCCATCGCGTGATATAAAACTAGCCAACCATAATCAGTTTTAATTGGGGGCGCACCAGCACCTCGCACAATATTGTCCCAGCGATGATTATCTTCGCCCGGTTTTTTCCCACTCTGAATTACTAAGCCCTCCTGATCCAAATCGTCAATATACTCCACCGCAATACGAGGAGTGATGCTGTGCAGAACTACGTACTTGCCATTTATTTTTTCCGGAAATAACATCCAGTTTTTTTGGATTTCGCCAGCCTTTGAGATAAGCATTGGACGTTCCCATTTCCAATTTTTTTGGAGAAAATCATGCACACTTATTGATGTCAGCGCCACGCCTGGAGGATTACAACCATCAAAAGAAACGTAAGTCATATAAATCCGCTCCCCAATTTGCGTCAAGCGTGGATCTTCGCAGCCAACCCAACTTCCGCCGGAAACATATTGCGGAGAAAGAAGGACTTCTGATTTTTGAGGATCACCCTGAAATGATATTGCAGCAAAGGCCGGGCTACTTAATCGCTCATCTATCTTAAAGCCATCTTTTGAGGAAGCATATCCAAACACCGAGACGCCACCAGCCCCGATTGCGCGATAAATTAAATGAATTTTATTTTCTAAATGCAGAGCTGCCGGATTAAAGGTTGCATCATACTCCCAAGTATTTTCCGGGTTCGGCTCCAAGATTGGATTACTATGATGCCGACTGAGATGACTAGGTCTTTTTTCCAGGCTTCCAATCCCAGCCGCGGCCGGCTTGATAGCTTCTGAAATTATTTCGTTTCGATTTGTCACCCAATAAATACGTAGGACGCCATTGCTAATAATTAAACCCAAATATCGTAAAGGGTGTTCTTTTTCTCGCAAAGTCTTTGCCCAAATAGGTTCACCAGATCTCCATAAAAGTTTATACGGCTGACTAGCGTCAAATAAGGCAGCACCTAGCTTTATTTGTCGAGCTGTTTCGGAATTTTTTTTCGACTCATAAATAACCAATATCCCGCGCTCAGTCGTTATCGCGTCTAAAAAGCAGAGTCGCTCATCATCAAAAAATCCTTTACGTGGCTTCAGCATTTCACCAGAAACATGCCAGTCTTCTAAATTTTTTGAGGCCGTTACATAAATAGATTTTTTTCCGAAATAAGCCAGGAAGCTTCTACGATGTCGATGTTTCGAAACAACTCCAAACTCGGCAGGAAATTCACCTACAACTTCATTTGTGATATCGAAACGCTCTAAATCAACGGATTTTGCGATAATCGTGCGCAGTTTACGCTTAAAGAGTTTTGTATATTTTTGCGAATAAGTTAGATACCAAACCTCCTCGCATTGAAAAAAATGGAAGTTATGACAATTTTTCAATTGCTTCCTCTTACCTTTTTCGGAAAAAATTTGCAAGGAATTTATTTCTTTAAACTTCCCCCTTATATTTTCATACAAAAAAAGTTCCGTATTTTTTCCAAGACAGGCAGCACAAAAAAACACGACTTTTCGATGAAATTCCGCAACCGCAAGTGGATGTAACATTTTTTGTTTTTTTATTTTTTGTTTTTCCAAAATGGTAATTTAAATACCTTTTTATTTTTAAGAAATTCTCCCGTAAACGTCTTCAATTCTAACAATATCATTTTCCTCAAAATCACCAAAGGCAATTTCAAGTATTTGGACGTTATTTTCTAGCGCTTCTATTCGATGCTTCGTTTTTCTGGGGATAAAAAATTCTTCTCCGACCGCAGCTTGCTTGACTGTTTCGCCAATGCTAATAACAGGATTTCCAGCAAGAACCACCCAAAACTCATCGCGCTTATCGTGATATTGCAAACTGAGTTTCTTTCCCGCCTCCACTTTTATTATTTTGATGGTTGAGGTTTCATTTTCAGTAAACTGCCGAAAAGAACCCCAAGGCCTAATATCTTTTTTTATATTCATCTTTTTATTTTCAATAACTTTAGTTTTAGTTTTCTACCTTACCACTTTCAAATAGCAACAAACATTTAGGACAGTTCAAACAGCCTAATCAGATAATTATAGTATACCATTAATAACCCCATTGCACAAGCAAGCTTTAACCTGCCAATTAGTAAGTTTAGATTTGTAAATTTCATTCTCTCGAAAACTATCTTTTAGCCCAATAATTTTACTCTTTTGCTTTTAAACTGTATAATACTAAGCGAGTTATTACTGAGAAACATCCATATGCAAAAAAAACCTACCTTTCTTCCCTTACCTCTCTTCGCGGCATAGCTGCGATTTTAGTTATTCTACTGCATGTTAACATTTTCTGTTTTGCGTTAGCGCCCTGGGATAGCCCCTTTGATCTTTTTATCCAAAAAGGCTATCTATGGGTAGACTTCTTCTTTCTGCTTTCCGGTTTTATTATGATGCATGTCTATTCGGAACCATTCAAGGAAGGTATCAAGCAAAATTTCAAGAAATTCATGTTTTCACGGTTCGCCCGCATTTATCCACTTCATCTATTCTCCCTTTTATTCATGGTGGTACTTTATTTCTGGTATCGAGCCTATTTCACGCTGTACCCAGAAGATTATATTTATACCTTTAACATGCACACTATCTGGGCCCATCTTCTTCTCCTCCAATCCATGAATTTATACAAATTTCTCTCTTGGAATACTGCTTCTTGGTCTATCAGTGTTGAATGGTGGATGTACGTTGTTTTTCCTTTTCTACTCATCCCTTTTCGCAAAATCACTGGCTGGAAAAAGATTTTTATTTTTTTCGGCGTCATCACTGGCTATATCTTCATAATCTATTATCTTTACCCATTATCCGCTGCCACAAATGGTGCAGTTGGTCCAGACATAAAAGACACATTAGACGTAACTTACAGCTACGGCTTTATCCGCTGTTTCTTTGGATTTCTCTTTGGGATGCTAATTTATGAACTTTATCGCGTCGGTTGGGGTCGACAATATCTAACGAGCAATGTCGCCTGGCTGCTAACCATGATTCTCGTCGTAACCGTAATGACATTCCCTACGCCTGATTTTATTCCAGTTATTGCGTTTTCTGTTGTAATTTTAGCCAGCGTCTACACTGAAGGCATTGGTAAAAAGATTCTCAATCTTAAACCACTCATCTATTTAGGCGATATTTCTTACTCCCTTTATCTTATGCACCTCCCTCTGATGTTTTTTCTTCTTCATTATTTCAAGAGATTTACGCAAATAAAACTAGAAGATCTCGACTGGGCAACTGCCCGGCTTTATGCTTTGATTTATTTAGCTATTGTCATTTTTATCTCCACCTTGACTTATTATTTTGTCGAAGTACCAATCAGACAAAAGCTAAATAGACTATCTAATAGAATTTAAAAAAAAACTCAAAAGAGTTTTTTTTAAATCAAACTGCGCATTAAAAATTGCCAGTTTTATTTTACATACATAATTATTAAATTTTTCCAAACCGCATAACCGTGAGAATTAAGATGTAGACCATCCTTAGTATATCCTGCAGCTAGCTTATTATCTACTCCACAAAAATACGGATATAAGTCAATAAAGAAAACCTTATTTCCATCAGCCAATGATTTAATTTTGCTGTTCAAGTTAATGATTCTTTGGCTATCTACAGTTCCAAATTTTGAACCTACTATATTATTATTCATCGGCAGCACGCTTTGGATATATATCTTCGTATTAGGCGATTTTAAGCTTATTTTACCTATTATTTCTTCATAATTAGTAAAAACATATGAGATATCTTTGTTTCTTAGTAAGTCATTGATACCAATCATTAAAAACAATTTTTGTGGCTTAGCGCTAATGACTGCATCCAGCCTAGCTAAAATATCATCGGTTGTATTGCCAGAAATGCCAGCATTTGCAATATTTGAAATTCCAAACAATACGTTCCAATCCTCCTGAAAAGTAATACTGTCTCCCAAGAAAACCAGCTCGCTATTTGCACTCGCATCCGGCTTACCATATCCAGTGCGCGATAACAGGTCTTGCCAGATAGTTTGTGATTTTTGGTAACTAAACCAAATTGAATAACTAATGATTGTCGCCGCCAAGATAATAGCTATTCCAATCACAAACGTTATCACGGTTTTTTTATTCTTTTTTTTATTTGATATTTTCATATTCCTATTTTATCACAAACAATTCTAACTTCCTACTGCCCCATATAAAAAAAGAGACTCAACTAAGTCTCGCTTACAACCACACTACCCAATTATTTCTTTCCCCTATTTTCCTTAATAAATTCAAAATAAGCCTGAACAAATGACAAAAAAATTCCAATACCAGCGATTATGTAAAAAATAACTGCAATTTTTCCAAAATCTGTCTTAGGCGTAAAATCCCCATAGCCAACAGTAGCCAAGGTAATAATGCAAAAATAGAAAGAATCAAACCATCGCCAACCCTCTACAAAATGAAAAAAGATAGTTCCCGACCCAAGGATAACAAGCGTCACCAAAACAATTGGTCGATATTTTTTACTCACAAAAAAATGCCCGAGTGATTTTAAAATATATAGCATATTTTTTGACAGAACCCAGTTAAAGAAGGTCTTCAGAAAAGCTCTCTATCTCAGCTCTAAATTTGAATACATAATGAATACTCCACGTTGTCGCTCGCTATATAACATATTTACAATATAAATTACTGGGCATCCTGATGATCAACTGTAACTGTATAACCTTGAGTACTTCCATCCTCAGCAGTTACAGTATAAACCAATGGATCAAAAAAATCTCTTACAGCACCTGAGTCCGGGCTTATAGTTGCTTTGGAGCTTATTTCAATAGCAGGCTTCATACCTGCATGAATCAAGAATGACGGCCATGTATGATTAAATGTTATTAAGTGATCAACCTCATTAATATCGCCATCTACCGCTGCTATTATTTTTCCCTCGAGATCAAACAACGGCAGTGAAAAAGAAATAATTTTTTTCTCAGAACTTAACCCTTCACTACTATCACCGCATGTTTCGCTATCCCCATTATGACATTTATGCTTATAAAGCAAATAATTCCTATACCCAACAAAGCCATAGTATTGTAAAAATACATTTTTAACTCGAGGACTAAGTTTGTTAAATTCCAAATCAGTCAGGTATCTATTGGAATTATAAATTAATTTATAATAATCATAAGTTGCTTGTTCGTGATTTTTAAGCCATTGTGTTTTATTATACCGAAGCTCATCCTCATGATTTTTGTATTTATCCTTAAAGTGTTCATACTTTTTGCAAACCAGGCTCTTGGCTTCAGTAAGATTTGGAGTCGATAAAAAAAGCACCATCAAGAAAACCGCTCCAAGCACGGCACGCGCCACTAATTTCCCATTTTTTGCTTTCATTTTTTTGCAAATTAAAGATTATTTTGCACAGCACAAAAATTTTCACATTCATAACTGGCAACCTTATTCAAGCACCAAAGAAATAAACTGTCCAGTCAATGACCAAATTAAAGGGGTCAGGTACCTTTTTTCGGTCTGCCTAATTGCTTCATTGTTGAGAGCAAGCCCAATTTCGTTGCTATTTTTGCAACCCAACTATCCTCGCCCAAGGGATTGCCCCTCTTGATGGAGTGTCGTATTCTTTCAAGCTTTTCCTCCTCATCTTCCTGAAGCGTATTCACCCAATCCAAATATAAATCCATTTTTTCAACTGGCCACTGCGAAAGTAATTCCT
>CAILTR010000053.1 GCA_903837175.1 uncultured bacterium | reverse complement strand
TCTTCCGATGGCAACCTGCTCAATTTCGGCAATGCGGACGCGATTGGGGCGAACGTCAACAGGAACAATCCCGACAATGCCAATGACAATCTCGGTGCTGAGTCTTCCCGAAGAAATCAGGCCTCCCTTGGAGGCTTTGGTGAAAACCGCACTTCTTGTGCGGTTTTCATTTTGTCATTGTTCGTTTCCTTGATCCAATTTCCAATCATTCTGCCAATCTCAAGACGTTTCTCTGAAAGTTGTGCAAAACCTGCATCATTCAAGCATTGCGTTTTATGTGCAAGTCGAAGATGCATTGAAAGTATTTTGAGCATAATGTCAATTTTATTGATGATTAGAAGCTTTGATTGCTTTTGTTTTGACAAGGCTAAGTAGGAAAATTCTATTATTTCCAAAACAGTATTTTCAATTCGCACGCCAAGAGAATAACGCGATGGCTTGTGAAATCGGAGAACTCGCTTGTGCGAATCTAGATATAATTCAGAAAGTTTATGAAAAAGAATAGGCTCGGAAAAATCACAGAGAGTGGGTGTCGGCATAGTTTTTTGTTATTTGAAAAAATTATTTCTGCTGAAAATATTTTTGCTGCTTGGCGTGAATTTCAAAAGGGAAAAATGAGAAAAATTGATGTGCTTGAATTTTCTGATAACACTGAAGAAAACCTCTTTTGTCTAATTGCTGATCTTAAAAATGGCACGTATGTCCATGGTCAGTATATCAGATTTTGCGTTCATGACCCAAAGCGTCGTGAAATTGCAAAGGCTTTGGTGCGTGATCGTGTGATTCATCACGCTGTTCATCGCGTACTCGGACCACTTTTTGATAAAAGTTTTATTTTCGATTCTTTTTCGTCCAGAAAGGAAAAAGGAACGCATGCTGGCGTGAAACGTCTTGTGAAATTTGCACAAAAAGTCTCTCAAAATCAAACAAAAACAGTTTGGGTTTTGCAAATTGATATCAAAAAATTTTTTGACTCCGTTGATCATGAAATTTTGATCGCCTTATTGAAAAAGAAAATTCTTGATGAAAAAGTTGTCAGCTTATTGGAGGAAATCGTTAAAAGTTTTGAGTTTTCTGCGGGTAAGGGGATTCCACTGGGCAATCTGACAAGTCAACTTTTTTCCAATGTTTATCTTGATCCCCTGGATCAATTTATCAAAAGAAGACTAGGCGTGAAATATTATTTGCGTTACGCTGATGATATGGTGATGCTTTCTCGCGACAAGATTTTGCTTGAAAATTATCTTTTTGAAATTCAAAGGTTTGTTTCAGGAAAGCTGAAATTGCAAATACATCCTGATAAGATATTTTTCAGAAAATGGTATCAAGGCGTTGATTTTTTGGGGTACGTCTCTTTTCCAGATCATGCCGTTCTCCGCACTAAAACGAAGCGCAGGGCACTTAAAAAAATTTACAAAGAGAAAATCGAACTTGAAAAAGGAAAGATAACCGAAGAAAGACTTAATCAAGTCGTTCAATCTTATTTTGTAATTTTGAAACATTGTTGTGGGCATGAAATTAAAAAAGAAATTGAAAATATCATTCAAATAACTTAAAACCCCCGCGTTGCGGGGGTTTTAAGTTATTCAAGCGAAAACAATTTCAGTTGAAAAAAAAGAACAAAGTTTTTAATTTAAGTTTTGCAAATCTAACATTTTCTACAAGTTAGAAACTCTTGCAGAATATTTCTGCAGATTTTTAAGCTGTTTGTCGTTTAGATTCTTTGATTGGGAGATAGCTTTTTGAACTAAATCCTTTGAAAATTCAACAGAAGTCCCAGTATGAATCCTTCCGCTGTGGGCAACATTCTTTCGAAGATAATCTTCGATGTAGATTTTGTGCTCTTTGGTTAGGGCTGAATCTGGGTTTTTTTCAAGATAATTGGCTGTTGCTTGACGGGCTAGGGTGGTTAGACTACCCCCTTTGCCAGCAGTTTCAACAAAGGAGCTTTCAGTCTCTTGGCTTGAAGCCGGGGTCGAAACTTTTGTCTCCACTGCTTTATCGTTGGTTTTCGCTTGTTCGGCTGGTTTTGAAATCTCAACAGGTAGCTGTTCATCAGTTGCCTTGTTTTCCTGCTCAGACTTTGAATCGGTAGTTGTTGTGATAGAGGCTCCTCTATTTGAATATGAGTAGATACCTCCAGCGATTGCAACCACGATCACAACGCTAACAATAATGCGAAGATTATCTTGAAACCATCTTTTAAGCTGTTGGGTTTTTTCTTCTTGTGATTCGGGTGTGTATTCTTCCATGATTTGTTGTCACCTTCCTTTCTAGTGTGCGCTGGCTTATTAAAGCTAGGCTTTTAGGGCCGTACTTTATTTTTTGACCAGTGCGTTTAAGAGTTAATTGTCAAAGGGCGCTTTCGTTGAAGCTTCCAGTTCTCGCGAATCTTAAATGCTAAGCGCTGGATTCTTTCCTTTAGTCTTTTAATTGTATCTTAGCGCTTTTTGAGCGTCAACTAGACAAGCAAGCCATTTTTTGGCCTAATAATGGAGTTAGAGCGTGGAACATGGAACGTAAAATACATAACATGGAACACGTAACACGTAACACAAAAATCGGAATGTTTGATGTCGGGCGCGCTAAATACAATTTTAAATTTTAAGTTTGAAATTTTAAATCAGTTTTAAAAACTTAAAATTTTAATTTAAAATTATAAAATTAGGAGCTGACCTGCTTCGACTCAATGAGATAATGTTTTATCGAATCTAGGCGAGTTTAAAAATTAAAACTTTAAATTCTAAATTACTTCCCTAAATTATTTTTTTTTGTAAGAACAAACTTTTTTTCTGAGAAATTAAAATAAATTAGAGTTTTTATCTTGTATGATATTAACTAGGAATAATGCGGTCTAAAACAAATTTAAAACTTTAAATTTAAAACTTAAAATTTAACTTGCTTGTGGATAACTTTTTTGCATTGCTTTTTAAAAAATATGCTTTATAATTAAGAGGTAAGAAAAACTTTTTAATGTTATTTAAATTTTTTTTAAAAAACATTAAAAAACAAAAATTAAAAATTAAAATATTTGTTGAAATAAAAAAGTTATAGTTTTAGAGATTTAGTCTCGCTCCGTTTCTTGAGATCGTTCGAAAGTTCGAATGGAAAAAGAGAAGCGGTGCGAGGCAGAAAACGAGTCTCGCTATATGCTTAAAGAAAAAACAAATTATTGAAAAGGAGGTGACTTAACATGGCAGTAAAAAAAGTAGCAAAAAAAGCAGCTAAAAAAGTTGTTAAGAAAGCAGTTAAAAAAGTTGCAAAGAAATCTGTAAAAAAAGCAGTTAAAACTGTAAAAAAAGCAGTTAAAAAAGCAACTAAGAAAGTTGTAAAAAAAGCAGCTAAAAAAGTTTCAAAGAAAAAATAAGTAAGTATTTTTGATACTTTCGTTGTTTCTTCAAACTTCATCGTAAGTTGGAATTTATCAACAAACTAAAACCCGCCAATCCGGCGGGTTTTAGTTTGGGGAAAATTTTTACGGAATAGTCCTACATTTTTTGATTATTTCTTGTCATCTTGAGCGTAGCTTCTCTGCCCTAAGCAGGGAAGCGAAGTCGAAAGATCTGGGCTCAGATTCCTCGACTTTGTGGCTTCTCCCTTTTGGTCGAAGTCACTACGCTCGGAATGACACAATGTATACTCGTCATTACTATATCTTTGCTATATTTCTATTTAATCTCTATTCCACAAACTCTCCACTTCCCAGCTAAATCTTTTTTAAATTCGATTTTTGCTTTTGGAAAGATATTTCTGATAACTGGAATAATTAGCTTTTTTTGTTCCGGGCTGATTTCGAGAAAACACAAAACATGGAACATGGAACATAGAACAAGACTCTTTTTAACTTGTTCGAGTAATTTACGATAGTGCTGTAGGCCTTGCTCTGGGCTGAACAGGGCGGTCTTGGGTTCGTATTTTTTAACATCAACCGGTGCGCTTTGATAAATTTCTTTCGATAAATATGGAAGGTTGGCGACAATAACCATGGAACATGGAACATGAAACATGGAACATGAATTAGAAAGTAGTGGCGCTAGAAGATTTCCGTGAAGGAATTTTATTTTTTTCTCAACGCCGTTGAGTTTCGCATTTTTTTTAGCAACTTTAAGCGCCTCCTCACTAATATCCGTCGCATAATATTGGGTAGATTTTTTTTGCTCCATACTCCATGCTCCACGCTCCATTGAATTTGCGATAGCTGTGATGACGCAACCACTGCCTGTCCCCACATCGATGATGTAAGTATTTTTTGTTCCATGTTCCATTCTCCATGTTTCATTAAGAGCTTGCTCGACCAGCATTTCTGTTTCCGGCCTTGGGACAAGTGTATGTTTGTTGACAAAAAAATCCAAACCGTAAAATTCTTTATGCTCTGTGATGTACGCAATAGGCTCGCCGCTTATTCTTCGCTCGATTAACTTATTGCTGACTGCTGACTGCTGGCTAGTTACTGTTTTCTCTGGGTAGGTTAAAACAAACTCCCTTGTTTTACCAAGAGAGTGAGCTAGGATAAGTTCAAGATCGAGTCGATCGAGCTTATTTGAATATTTTTTGATAATTTCCTTGATAGTCATGAATGACAATTTAAAATTTGAAATTTTTAATTTAAAATAAAAAACTAAATTTTAAAATCTTAAATTTTAAACAATAAGGCTGAATAATTAAATTGAAAATTAAAGAATTGATTTAAAATTTCAAATTTAAAATTTCAAATTAGCTTACGCTGTTGCTCCGGCCATTTTGAGCTTAGTGTCTTCTTCTTGGAGCGCAGTGATGATGGCTTCTATGTCTCCAGCTAAAATCCCTTCGATATTGCTCCAAGATTGTTTAATGCGGTGATCAGTGATGCGGTCTTGGGGATAATTATAAGTTCGGATTTTTTCACTGCGATCGCCAGTGCCGATTTGGCTTTTGCGCGCAGCTCCAAGTTCTTTAGCGATTTTTTCTTCTTGGGCTTGGAGCAGGCGTGAGCGCAGGACTTTCATCGCTTTATCTTTATTTTTGAGCTGCGATTTTTCATCTTGGCAGGAAACCACGACGCCGGTTGGGATATGAGTAATGCGCACGGCGCTCTTGGTGGTATTAACGGATTGTCCGCCGGGACCAGATGAACAAAAAGTATCGATGCGCAGGTCGTTGTCGCTAATAACTAAATCAACTTCTTCAGCCTCAGCCAAAACGGCGACAGTGGCAGTCGAAGTATGAATGCGTCCTTGTTTTTCGGTTTCGGGAATGCGTTGGACGCGGTGGACGCCAGATTCAAATTTCATTTTCGCAAAAACTGGGTTAGCCCCGCTGCCATTAATTTCAAAAACAACTTCTTTAAAACCCCCGACTTCAGTTTGGTTTGAATTTAAAACGGCAACTGACCAACGATTTTTTTCGGCAAACTTACTATACATCCGAAAAAGACTGGCCGCAAAAAGACTAGATTCGTCGCCACCGGCCCCACCGCGAATTTCTACGATGACATTTTTAGTGTCATTGGGATCTTTGGGAATTAGCATCATTTCAATTTCTTTTTCAATTTCCGCTTTGCGTCCAGCTACCTCGATATTTTCTTCCATCGCCATTTGCTTCATCTCGGGGTCCTCGTCGACTGCGTTAATCATCCCAGCATTTTCTTGCATGGTGCGATTTATTTTTTCCAGCTCGTCGATTTTACCCACCATTTCTGAAAGCTCAGATTGTCTTTTTCCAAGGGAGGCCATTTTTTTAGGATCATTCAAAATCTCCGGAGCGCTCAGCTCGGCTGTAATATCCTCGTATTCTTTTTTAATCGCGGTTAATTTGAGATTCATCTCGGTAGTAGAAATTCAAATGAGCTATGCTCAATTAAACCTCATTGTTACTGAAAACTTTGATATAAAGCAGGCATTTTTCTATTTTTGAAAACACTCGATTGTTTTTGAATTCTCACTACCGAGCATAGTTACTTGATTATAACCGATTAAATAGGCAATGTAAAGGCAACGCGACCTGATACTTTTTTATTTTCTTGTTTATGATAAAATAAAGCAGTGCTGTTAAATTTGATATTATTTATGAATAATGAAGTGAAAATCTTATTTAGTTTGTATGAAAAGCATATTAAGGGCACACCTGCCAAGGCTATTGTTGCAGATGTGACTATTTTCTTGTGCCAGCTGACGAATTCAGTTTCAAGAACACTGGAAGCTGTTCCGACAACGAAGGTGCATATAAACACTAGGGTAATCAAGCATCTTTATGATAAAAAACCAGCCGAGGAGTTTGATTTCATTGTTCAATATCTGCCCAAAATAGTGAAATATCCTGACTGTGTCTATAAAAATAAAGACCCCAAGCGAGGTCATTTTGCTTTTTTGAAAAAAATAAAAAGCGACAACTATTTATGTTCGCTTGAAATCGCGGAAGAGGAAATTTTTGTAGTGACGGCTTTTAGGGTTCGGAAAGAAAATTATTTGAAAGAATATGAGCTTTTAGGGAGTTGGAAGGGCGACATTCCTTCATCGTAGTATTTTCGTTACCAGTAAACTGGACTAATTATACTCCGCAGTAGAGCCTTTCTGCTTTTCAACCCCTTAAAAACTCACACTTACTATTACGCATTTATACGATAGTATATTTCAGTCATTTCTACGCTGTGGACAATTCAAAAATAGCATTGCTTTATGAAGCTGTCAATGTAGTTTACTGAAAAAAAGAAGCCCTCGCGGGCTTCTTTTGCTATTTTCCAGGTAAAACTATTTCTTGATCACATTTTTCTTTTCAGTCTTTTCTTTAGCAACCTTAGCTGGTTTGGCTTTGGCGGCATCCTTTTTAACAGCGGATTTTTCGGCCAATTTCTTGAAGCGGTCAACGCGTCCAGTGGTGTCGATCATCTTTTTCTTGCCAGTATAGAATGGATGGCAAGCGCTGCAGATTTCCGTCGTCATCTCAGCTTGAGTTGAGCCGGTAGTTAAAACCGCTCCGCAAGAGCAGGTGATGGTTGCATTAGAATGATAAGTTGGGTGGATTGATTTTTTCATAGTAGCTTATATTATACTAGATTAGCTTAATTCGTTACAGCAAGACGTTGGAGGCTTAGCCTCCAAGGGGAGGCTAAGCCTCCTTGCAACTAGCAGTGATTTAGTTAATTCAGTATTAACTCTTAAAATAATGATTTAAGTACTCAGCTACCGTAGCATGTATTTCTTGAATTGACAAGGGGCGGAGTTCTGCTATACTTGGTCTTGTACTCACTATTTAATAAATACATACTTTCTCTGACCTCTTCCTGTCCCAATTTCATTGGGATTGAGGCCGAAAAAAGGGAAAAGTAGGTGATTGCACCACCCAATAAAGGTGGAAAGTAATAATTAAGGAAGAAGCTCGGTTTGATTTACTGCTAAAGGCAGGATCTCGACAGGGTAAAAAACAATGACAGAAGAAAAAACGCAAACAGCGCCTATTCAGGCAGTTGCCTCTAAGAAACCAGTTGAGCGAGAAAGCTATTTCGCTTCTCTTGACTTGGCTAAAATCGAGTTTACCCTCGAAGAAATGATGAAAAATGGCGTTCATTTTGGTCACCAAAAAGCTCGTCGTAACCCAAAGATGGATGAATACATCTTTACGACCCGTAAAGGTATTAACATCATTGATTTGCAAAAGACCCAAGAAAAAATGCAAGAAGCTATCGATTTTATCAAAGCAATTAAGAAAAGTGGTAAAAATATTCTTTTCGTGGGAACTAAAATTCAAGCTAAAGATTTAGTTTCTGATGTAGCGCGAGTTTCCGGGATGCCTTTCGTGACGGAACGTTGGCTAGGTGGAACCTTTACAAATTTTAAAGTTATTCGCGGGCGAACTCGTTATTTAGTAGAATCTCAAGATAAACTAGCTAAAAACGAATACAAGAAATATACCAAGTTTGAACAAATGAAAAAAATTGAAGAACTTGAGAAAATGGAAAAACGCATGGGTGGAATTAAATTTATGACTGAACTACCAGGCGCAATTTTTGCGGCTAGCGTTAAAGAGGATAATTTGGCTATCATAGAAGCTAAGAAAATGGGAATTCCTGTAATTGCGATTGCGGATACTAATACAAATCCTTCTCAAATCGATTATCCAATTCCAGCTAATGATGATGCAATCTCTTCACTTCGAATTATTCTTTCTTACGCCCTTAAAGCGATTAAAGAAGCTTAAAAATTTCATAAATCCTAATTACCAATTCCTAATTTCTAATTAAAAACAAAAATAAAAAATGTCCAATATTTGAATTTTTGACATTGAACAATTTGTTAGATATTAGAAATTAGATATTAGATATTTATAAGAATATGTTGCAACTGATTAAAAAAATTCGAGAACGAACTGGGGCGGGGATGGTAGCAGTTAAAAAAGCGATTGACGAAGCTGGTGGCGATGAGGAAAAAGCCATCGAAATTTTGCGAAAGCAAGGCGCTGGGAAAGCACTAAAACGGGCTGATAAAGAAGCTAAGGAAGGCGTTATCGTTTCCTATATTCATTCGAACAATAAAATTGGAACTTTAATTAAACTGCTTTGCGAAACTGACTTTGTAGCTCGGAATGAAGATTTCCAGCAACTGGCGAAGGATATCGCGATGCACGCTACAGCCCTAAACCCAAGATTTATCAAGCCGGAGGAAGTTGCTAGTGAAATAGTTGCAAAAGAAAGAGAAATTTGGACCGCGCAACTAACGCAAGAAGGAAAAACAGCGGAGATGATTGAGAAAATTTTGGTGGGGAAGGAAAAGAAATTTCGAGAAGAATCTGCCCTACTGACCCAGGCTTTCGTGAAAGATCCGCAAAAGACGGTAGGCGATTTGATTGTTGAAAATATTTCAAAAATGGGCGAAAAAATCGAAATCGGTGAAATGGTGCGATTTGAACTGTAGTTTTTGAAAAGAGTTTAATTCTTTGGTTATAGTTTGTAATATGTATACATATTCAGTCCGGGTTTATAGTTGGGAACCGTCGCGTAAATGTTTAAGCGAGCTTGAATTTATTGACGGAGATATGGTGGTGGTAAAAGATGAGGTTTGCGTAGAGATTGGCTTGATTGAGAAGAATGATAAATTTAGCAAGGATGAAAAAAAGACTGCTATCGTGCGGAGAGCTTCAGCGCGAGACATTGAAAATTACGAGAAGAACAAAGAGAAAAAACTTGAAATTTTAAAGCTAAGCAAGAGTGAAATTAAAAGGCTCGGCTTAAATATGAAATTGGTTGACGCGCATGTTAGTTTGGATGGGAACAGTGCGGTGATTCTTTTTACTTCAGACGAGCGAGTTGATTTTCGAGATTTAGTTAAAAATCTTTCGAAAATTTTTCATCGCAGTGTCAGGATGCATCAAGTTGGCTCGCGCGATGAAGCGCGGAAATTAGGTGGCTGTGGGGTGTGCGGACGCGATCTTTGTTGTTTGCGTTTTCCGGGAAGTCTGCCGAGCATTTCGATTGATATGGCCAGGGTTCAACAAGTAGCTCATCGTGGCAGCGAAAGAATTTCCGGGGTATGTGGGCGTTTGATGTGTTGTCTTTCTTACGAGGCAGCTCAGTATCAACAAATGCTAGCCGGGATGCCAGAAGTGCATTCCAGCGTAAGATTAAAAGAGGGAAAAGGGGAAGTGATTGAGCTAAATGCGCTTACTTGTGATATTAAAGTTCGGATGGCTGATGGAATAATTGTTTTAGTAAAAAAAGAAGCCTTGCTTTAAATTTAACTTGGTATTTCAAAAAATATTCACGAATTAAAATGTTGTATTATATTTTACCCCCATTTATTATTATTCTAAGCGTTGGAGCGCTGATTATGTTTCTATTCCGCAAAATGGAAAATATTCCAGCGGAAGAGATTATCGCGCCAAAACTGGAAAAGCCATCCATCGAAAGAATGAAGGCCTTGCAATCTAGCCTGAGTCAGTTTGGCTTGCGCATTTTAGAGCGGATGATGCATCGCTTAAAACTCCTTTCGCTAAAGTTTCATAACGCTAGTAATGAGCTCTTTCACTCTATTCGAGAAAAAAGAGAAAAACGGATAAAGCTAGACGAAGAGAAAAAGCAGCAGCAACAACAAGAGGCGCAAGCTATTCAACTAGCCAGTAAAGATATTTTAACCGCAACTGAAGAAGATCGTCCACGGGTTAAAGAGCCAGTGCTTCCAGCGAGCCAGCTAGATTTGAAAAATACTAGAATGGGAGCTGCGATGATGCGTAGAGCGAAGCCGAAAGCTAATGAAAAGTTAGAGGAAGTTTTGATTAAGCGAATTGCGGTTAATCCTCGCGATATCGAAGCTTACGAGCGCCTAGGTGATTACTATCTAGAAAGAGAAAATCACAGCGATTCCTTAGAATGCTTCAGGCAGGTTTTAAAGTTGAGCCCAGCTCACTATAAGGCTAAAACTCGGATTAGAAAATTAGAAGGTCTCTTAAAATAAGCCTTGAGGTAGTTGGCTTGTCTTTTCCTGAGGTTTAACTTATAATGGATAAATTGTCGTATTAGCCACCCTAGCTCAACGGTAGAGCTACTGTTTTGTAAACAGTAGGTTATCGGTTCAAATCCGGTGGGTGGCTCAGGAATGGAAAGTAATTTTAAATTTTTAATTTTAAATTTGAAATGAATTTTAAATGTTTGAATTTTTAAACATTTTGTCATTAAGATTTGATTGAAAATTGAAAATTGTGAATTGAAAATTATAGCGCTAAGCGCTATGCATTTAGGGTAGTTACCAAAGTGGTCAACTGCGGTAAGTTCTAGAACAGTTGCTTTTTTCTATGTCGTCATATATAATTGGTATATGGCAACGATTAACAAAAAAACAACGGAAAGAGTTAGGAAATTATATTATGATGAGAAATTGAGTGTCCAAGGTGTTGCAGATAAACTCAATGTTTCAATAGATGCTGTTTTTTATTGCATGCGAAAAAACAGCATGAAGCGAAGATTGACCAAGGAAAGTAATGCTATTAATTTTGAGAAATGTGAGCCATCTTTTAACTTAGTTAGGCTAAACACGGAAAAATTAAGAACGTTGAAAATTATTGGTACAATGCTTTATTGGGGTGAGGGATATAAAACTGGCAAAGGGGCAACTATCGATTTTGCCAATAGTGATAAGGATATGATTATATTATTCTTAAAGTTTTTGAGAAATATTTGTGGTGTTGATGAAAAAAGATTAAGAGTGTATCCTTATTTGTATGCTAATCAGGATATTGAAAAGTGTGTTGATTTTTGGAGCAGGATTACTAAAATAGATAGGACACGATTTACAGGGCCATATATAAGAAAGGATTATGATGAGAAAAAAACAGACAGAATGCCCTATGGCTTGGTGCATATAAGATACTCAGACAAGAAATTATTGGATTTAATAAAGAAATGGATAGGTGAATATAGAAGTATATAAAAAATGGGTCGGTACCCTAGCGGTCAAAGGGAGCAGTCTGTAACACTGTCGACTTCGGTCTTCGCAAGTTCGAATCTTGCCCGGCCCACTTTAGAGAAAAAAAGAGAATAAAAAAACCGCAGCAACGCCGTTGTAGCTCAGTTGGTAGAGCGCATCCTTGGTAAACTATTGCCCACCGCTCAGGAAACTGAGAGGCGAATCCCGAATAACGGTTAAAGGCCATGCATTGGCTCAGACCGTGGCGTGACAAGTGCTACGCCCGAACGACTGACAAGGGAAGCTAAGTCTTATGTCAATTGAGATATGCTTAATATACAGTCTAATCCTCTACAATAGATGCGAAAAAATGAAATAGAGGTGCAAATGAGGGATGAGGTCTGCGGTTCGATTCCGCACAACGGCTCAAGTTTTATAAATTAAGTAAAATGTATTAAAATAAGTTTTCTATCTGCATTAGACTAAAAGCTAATGAAGCTAAAAGCTAAAAGCTAATTTTATGGCGACAAAGACAAAGGAAAACCTGGTGAAACTTAAATGCAGTGAATGTAAGAACATTACTTACTATACTTCACGCAACAAGAAAATTATCAAGGAAAAACTTGAGCTCAGCAAGTATTGCAAATTCTGCCGAAAACACACGAGTCATAAGGAAATGAAATAACCTGTCAGTCACGACTGACGGGTTACACCTGTTTTAGAAAATCAAAGCGATAATTCCATGCCTCAGCATGGCATTGCGGGTGTCGTATAGTGGTAGTACGTCGGTCTCCAAAACCGTTGGCGGGAGTTCGATTCTCTCCACCCGTGCAAAAAAAGAAAAGAGCACTCCTTAAAAGAGTGTTCTTTTCTTTTTTTATGTTTATGTGAAAAGAATCGAACTGGGTGGCAGTGAGTTAGATAATTTTTAGTAAAAAATTATCGCAACGAACGCCGACAAATGCGGATGAGCATTTGGCGCCACCCCGGGCAAGGAATGAATGAGTGTCGACGAACGAATGACGCGATAAATTCTCTCCACCCGTGCAAAAATAAGAAAAGAGCACTCCTTAAAAGAATGTTCTTTTTTTGTTGAGAAAGCAATTATTTTGGATCAATTTGTAAATGCTGGCAATTATGGGGATTTTTGTTATAATAAGGTCATTGGGATGAAAAAGAAGAAAGAATTGGAGAGTAAAATTTCAGCGGAGGAATATTCTTGAATTTGTTTGGTTATGTTATAAAAAAGGTACCTGACCCCTTTAATTTGGTTGGCCAGTGCATAGTAAAAATAGCGCTCTGTGGAGGGCTATTTTTGATAGGAAAAAGTTTAATTTTGAACTTGTGATATAATAAAAATGTAGTTTCAATTTTAAAATAAAAAATATGCATATTCCAGACGGTTTTTTGAACAATGGCACGGCAGGAAGTCTGATGGCAACGGCCGTGGCCGTAGTCAGTTTTGCAATTAGCAAAGTCCGTTCAACTTTTTTGGAAAAAGTTCCAATATTAAAAATGCGATTGGCAACCTTTCCTGATATGGGAGGAGGGAGCGAAACTAGTTTGCAAAGCAGGTTAACAAAATATGGCAAAGAAAAGATTTGGCGGATGGCCACAATTGGCTCGCTTATTTTTTCCTCACAGATGATTAATTTTACAATTGGCGATGGAACTTCCGGTCATTTACTTGGGGGAGTGTTGGCAGCGCTTATTCTTGGTCCATTTGAGGCGTTGCTTGTCATGACCGCAATTCTTTCAGTTCAAGCTTTTATGTTTGGAGATGGCGGAATCCTGGCACTTGGGGCAAATATTTTCAATATGGGGATTGTCGGCGTGCTTGGTGGATATTACTATTTCAAATTTCTCACCAAGAGTGCTAAGGATTTGAAAAAAGTTTTTTTGAAAAGTGCTTTTGTGGCTGCTTGGCTTTCGGTGGTTTTTGCAGCCGTTGCAGTATCAATTGAAATTGCATTTTCCGGGACAAAATCGCTTTCAATCGTTTTGCCAGCCATGACCTTGACGCACATTGCAATCGGCTTTATGGAAGGAGGCATTACCGTTGGAGTTCTTTTTGTGCTGATGAAAAAGAATTACAAATTGGAGGTTTTGGATATTAAAGAAGAGATATATGAAAAATAACAAATGGAGTTTTGTTTTTATTGTTTCAATCGCGATCGGTGGATTTTTGTCATTGTTTGCTTCATCATCGCCTGATGGACTTGAAAAGGTTGCTGAAGCACAAGGTTTTTTAGACAAAGGTCAGCAATTATTTACTAGCGTTATGCCCGAATATCAGTTTCCGGCTGCTCATGGTGAAATTGTAGGTATATCTATTGCTGGCATAGCTGGCACATGCATAGTTTTTGCAATTTTATTTCTTATGGGAAAATTAATTTTTAGATTTAGGAAAAATTAAAGCTATTTTTTACTTCTTGTAAATATAAATTTTGCTACAGTACCAAATAAAAACCAAATAAAAGGGGTCAGGTACCTTTTTTATCAATAAAAAAGGTACCTGTGATATAATTCAACCATGGCTAGAATACCTCGCTCAGCTGTTGGAGACATGGTGTATCATGTCATAAACAGAGCCAACAGTCGACAACAAATTTTTCAAAAAGAGAAGGACTATGAAGCATTCGAGCGGATACTTTTTGAAGCGAAAGAAAAATACCCGATGCGTATTCTTTCATTTTGCATAATGCCGAATCATTGGCATCTTGTTTTGTATCCAGAAAAGGCAGAGGATCTTTCGACTTTCATGCGTTGGATCACACACACGCACACACAGCGTTATCACACACACTACAAATCGATTGGATATGGGCATATCTATCAGGGAAGATTCAAGTCTTTTCCCGTTGAAAAGGACAAATATTTTGTTCAGCTCTGTCGATACGTGGAAAGGAATCCTCTTAGAGCCGGACTTGTTCAAAGAGCGCAGGATTGGAGATGGTCAAGTTTGTGGGTGAGAGAAAATGGAACGAATGCTCAAAAGGAATTACTTTCGCAGTGGCCAGTTGAAAAAATGGATTTATATTTGGATTGGGTGAATACGCTGCAGGAAGATGAGGAGGAAAAGCTTGAAAGAATACGACACTCCATCAAGAGGGGCAATCCCTTGGGAGAGGATAGTTGGGTTGCAAAAATAGCAACGAAATTGGGCTTGCTCTCAACAATGAAGCAATTAGGCAGACCGAAAAAAGGTACCTGACCCCTTTAATTTGGTAGGAATTGAGGTTATTGACCATGTTATTGTGACAAAAAAGGCTTATTTAAGCATAAAATAATATGAAAATGTATTGGCATAAGTTTGTATATATTGCTTGACACAATATATACAAACTAGTATACTTTGTATATATCTTAAAAAAGATGCAAACAAACTTATGAAAGATATTGAAATAGGTTTAATGATAAAACAGCCAGAGGGCTTTAGCGCATTTGTACCACATCCTTTTCCTCCAAAAGGTGGTTTTGAATTTGACATGAAAATAATAAAAAAGGGTGATGAGGCGTCACACCTCCTGGGAAAATTGGATGGAATAACGAAGCTTCTTCCGGATTCAGATTTCTTTCTGCTTATGTATCTTCGAAAAGATGCCACTTCTTCAAGTCAAATTGAGGGAACTATGGCAACAATGATAGATGCTATTGAAGCAGAGGCTCAGGTAAATACTAATGCACCAAAAGATGTTGATGATATTTTACATTATATAAAGGCGCTTAATTTTGGAATGCAAAAAGTTGCTGAGGAGAATTTTCCAATCTCACTTCGTTTTCTTCGTGAATTGCATGGGCAGCTGATGTATAAAGCTCGCACTACACACTTTTCAGATCCGGGAGAATTTCGCAGAACGCAAAATTGGATTGGAGGAACTAGGCCAGATAATGCAAAATTCGTCACTCCACCAGCACATGAAATGAATCGCGCATTGGGTGATTTGGAAAAATTTTTGCATACGAAGGATAATATTCCGACAATAATAAAAGCTGGTCTTGTGCATGCGCAATTTGAAACCATTCATCCGTTTCTTGATGGTAATGGTAGGACAGGAAGAATGTTGATTACTTTTTATTTATGGAAAGAGGGTTTTTTGGAAAAGCCTGTTTTATTCCTGTCCTCGTATTTCAAAAGACATCAGCAGATTTATTATGATAAACTGTTTGGATATCATCATGGAAAAGTTTCTGAGTGGATGGAATTTTTCCTTGATGGTGTGATTGAAATTGCGCACGAAGCCATTGCTATCGTTTCCGAGATAACTACTTTGCGCGAGCAGGACATGGCAAAAGTTCAAAAGCTTGGCAAGAGAGCATCGGAAAGTGCTTCATTGGTGTTGCCGAGATTATATGGTCAACCAATCGTCAATGCGGCCATTGTTCAAAAGTGGACAGGATTCACACGAGCAGGCGCTCAGACTGTCATTGATCGTTTCATTGAAATGGAAATTTTGCACCCAAAAGACAAAGATAGAAAATATGGCCAATCATACGTATATGAAAAATATGTTGATATTTTCTCGGATGAACATGGAAAATAATTAAAGGGGTCAGGTACCTTTTTTATCAATAAAAAAAACAAACCTGTGATATAATTCAAGCATGGCTAGAATACCTCGCTCAGCTGTTGGAGACATGGTGTATCATGTCATAAACAGAGCCAACAGTCGACAACAAATTTTTCAAAAAGAGAAAGACTATGAAGCATTCGAGCGGATACTTTTCGAAGCGAAAGAAAAATACCCGATGCGTATTCTTTCATTTTGCATTATGCCGAATCATTGGCATCTTGTTTTGTATCCAGAAAAGGCAGAGGATCTTTCGACTTTCATGCGTTGGATCACACACACGCACACACAGCGTTATCACACACACTACAAATCGATTGGATATGGGCATATCTATCAGGG
>CAILTR010000052.1 GCA_903837175.1 uncultured bacterium | reverse complement strand
GTTAGTTTTTTCCTTGCTTGCCTTGTATGCTAATTCAATAATTTTAGGGTCAAATTTAATATCATCAAGAGAATCTGCTATAACATTATCCAAAATTTCAGACCTGAGATATTTTTTGTGTTCTTCACAGCCACCTTTGCCGTTGGTGCAATAATAGTAATCATGACCTTTTTTGGTACTGGCAGTAAAAGCACAACCACAATGACCACAACGGACTTTACCCCTCAGATGAAAAAAGTGTGTTTGTGGTTTTGGATGAGCTTTGCCAAAAAGTGCAGTTTGAACATTATCAAAAAGTTGTTTGGAAATAACTGGTTCATGACTGCCTTCATAAAGTTTTCCATTTCTTTTCATCAGGCCTATGTAATACGGATTTGAAAGCATTGTATGAATTTTACTGATATGCACTTTGTAGCCTCCTTTTGAACGTAATCCACTGGCATATAAAATATTTGCAACATCTTTTACACTGTAGCTTCCAGTTGCATACAGAGAAAAAGCTTTTCTGACATAATCAACTCTATCCTCATCAATATAAATAGTTTTATTAAGTTTGTCATTCAAATATCCAAAGGGTGCTAAATTAGGCCAACCACCTTTTTCAAGCTTTGCTCTGTTGCCACGTTTCACATTCACACTTAAATCATCAGAATATTTTTTGCCTACACCAAAATCCATGATGAGCATAAACTTATCAGAGGGGTTGTCCATGATGACTTTATCAATGGTTCTGATTTCCTTGATGTTTCCACTTTCCAAAAGTTCGGTAATTCTAGCACCATCAGTTATATTTCTTGTGAGTCGGTCAACTTTCCAAGCAAGCACTATGCAATCTTTTTGTTTTTCAATGTATTCCAGCATTTCATTGAAAATTGGACGACCTGCTTTTTTAGCTGACATACTTTCTCGGTATGTTTTATCAACCGTAAATCCAAATTTTTCAGACATCCTTAAAAGCTCACTGATTTGGGAATCAATGGACATTGCTTGCCGTTCTTCTTGCTCCGTTGATTTTCTGGCATAAAGGATATATTTCATATGAGTACAACTTACAGATGTTTTAAAATAAAATCAAGGAGTTATAATTTGAGCTTAAAAAGTTTATATGTGACATTGCCAATAAATTCATTTGAAAACGGTGCTTCATAATCAGGTTTTATATCCGACAAATTATAATATCCAAAAGTATTTTCTATTTCTTTGTTGTCATAAATTTCAATTGGTTTTTCAATATTTTTTGAATAAAAATATTTCTTTTTATTAAATAATCTTGGGTCTGTCATTTCTTCTTGCATATATCCACAAACATAAGCTCCAACATTATCAATATCTTTAATCTTATTTATTTTAACGTATCCATGTCCCCAAATTTCTCTGAGTAATTTGTTTTTGATGTATGGGAGATTGCACAAAAAATGATAGTGCACTGTTCCGTCATCTCCATTCTTTTTGCCACGTTCTTTTTGAAACTCAATAACCGAAATATATTTTAAGTCAGGGTATTTATATTCAAGTCTCATAATGAATTTGTTAAAGTGCCTGTTGGCTATTTCAACTTCAAGAATATTTTTTTCAAACGTCAGGGTTACAAATTTTGTTAAATCAGGATTTGAATTTATATTACGTCTAAGTTGTGTACGGGTTCTTGCCATGGAATCTATACGTTTTTCTCTTTTGATGTACTTAGCTTCTTTTAACTCCTGCTCTGTTTTGATAATGTCATCAATAAGCATTTGCTGATGTTCAATTTCAACCTTTTCTTTTTTCTTACGTTTAAAATCTCTCTTCAAGCTTTTTTCATACTTGTAGTGTTCAAAATATATGCCTGATATGATTAATTTTTGTTGATAATACATGAATACTTTTCTGTTTAAATGTGTTTATAATCAAGTTAAGAAGAGGAGGCTCCTGCACAACCTACGGGTGCCGAGCCTCCTCTTGCATTGAATTGAATATCAAAAACAAGTCAGCCAATGAGTCCAAATATTCATCAGCTTGCTCATCGGAAATAGTCAAACAGTGGTATTCTTGGAAATACTCAATCATTTGATTTCTTAAGTTTTGGCTAAATTTGTGAACCACAAAAAAACTGCATAGTAAATTATGCAGTAATGCTAAGTTATTTGATTATTTAAAGATAAGGCAAGCTAGATTTCCTTGCTTGGTGTAATGTTTTTTGCCCTATCTTTGAGCCTTTTTCTTATTTTTGAAACATCATAATATGATATTGGTTTGTCTTTAAACCTTATATCATCATTGATAATATCTTTTATTTCTGTACAATTTTTTCCTTGCTTATAGAGTTCATCAACATACAAATCTCGGTCAAGACATTTTATAGTATTAAACTTTTCATTTTTCTTATCATACATTTGTTCTCTCTGTTTGATAATCTCTGGCCATGATTTTTGAATATCCGTAATTGTTGTTTCAGGAAAAATTTCTAGTACAATTTTTTTCTTAACTGGAATAGTTCTATATGTTATTTTTTCATCCCATAATTCTTCAACATCTTCAATATGTTCATAATTTTCAACAATATAGACAGCTTCTAATTTTGGTTTTCTATTCAATCTTGTTAATGATAAATTTGGCACCTCATCTTCACCCGACAAAAATAGGCTTAGGTATGTATCATACAGATTAGAGAGTTTAAATTTTGATTTAATTCTTTCAATATCTTTTTCAAACTCTGGTGTTTCCTCATAACTAATATATATTTCCTCACCACTATCGGCATATAGTGGTTCTATGGCTACCTGACATTTTTTTCGGACAGCTTTCACATCATTCATAAAATCATCATTGACTGTAAGCAAGCAAAGATGTTGGTATATTTTTTCTTCAATTTTTAGCTCTTTTGGCATACAAAAAACTGATTAATTAAATCAGTTCAATATACTATCAATGCAGACAAATAGCAAATCACCACCCTAGTGCCGTCAAGGTAGTATTCCTCTCGGGTCGGAATCTCCACCTTGACTGCAGGTGGATTGATTTGCAGATTGACCTGTAAGAAGAAAATGGGATTTTCTTCTACCGACAACAATAACCATAGTTAGTGGTAGCAGGTTGATTGTAGAATTTAATTAAAAAATACTTTGATTTATTGCAAATTCATTGTTAAAAGCATATATTGCTGTTATTATATATCTATAAAAAAATAACTTTAATTTTATGCTTCAATACATAGTTTTAGTTGGTGCTG
>CAILTR010000051.1 GCA_903837175.1 uncultured bacterium | reverse complement strand
TTGAACCTGTAAGAAATCCTTACATGTTGTAATTTTGTCAGCTTCATTTTCTGCATAGATATTTTTAAGATGTTGGGTGATGTTTTGTGGTGTTGTATCAAAAAGCTCCGCCATTCTCTTTTGTGTCAGCCAAATATTCTCTTCTGCATAAAGCACCTCGATATTTATTGAGCCGTCTATTGTCTGATAAGATGCTATTTGATTGTCTTGCTACTTTTTGTTCATATTTTTTACTCTACCTGATTATGGTGATATTATAACATCCTTTTGTTTTGACTGCAAGACTTTTTTATCTCATTACAACATACTGAAATATTGCAATATCCGAGTTTAAGGAAAAATAGACCTATATATTAATATATAGGTTTGGCTTAGCTAAAAGAGTCTAGCGTGAAATCTAAAAAGAGGTTTCCGGAGGACCGTCCTCCGTGGAATTCCTTTCTTGTATTTTGTATCCGCATTCTGCATCCCTTCTGCACCATATGAAGTACGTAGGCGAAAAACAAGTGATGAGCGTTAAAGAATTTTGAAACGTAGCGACCGCCAGCAGGCGTAGGAGCGTAGTGTAAATTCTAGTGAAGAACGCAGTTTTTGCCACAGTATCTTCATCCGGTGCGAGTTTTTCTTTCCTCCAGGTTTCTTTTTGCGGAAAAAAGAAATGTGGAAATAAAAGTTCTTCCTAAAAAGCTAACGCCTAAGAAGCTAATGCCTACTCTCCCACTTTCCCCTCAAATATGCCCGCTCTTTGAGGAACTGGCGATAACGTTGAATTTTTTTGGAATTAACCCCACTGCTTTTGATATTTAAATGTTTGAATGATTAAATGATTGAATGCTTACGTATTGACGCTAAAGCGACCACATTGTATAATTTAACTATAAAAATTACTAAGAAAAAAGTATGGAAACAAAAAAAGAAATAACCCTTGAAGATGTAGCTAGGATCCTTCAGGATGGTCTCTTGAAAATGGACGCTGGATTCAAAGAAGTCAGAACGGACATTAAGGAAATCAAAACTGATGTAGCTGAACTCAAAACCGATGTTGCTGGGCTTAAGACAGATGTTGCAAGAATTGACGCAACCGTAAATAACATCGAAGCTAACCTTATTAAGAAAGTCGATAAGATTGAATACAATACGCTGGATTATCGGGTGGAAAAACTGGAAGAAAAATTCGCCTAACAAAAATTGAAAATGCAATCAAAAAAATCGGAGCTCAGCTCCGATTTTTTCTATTCTTAAATCTAGAATTTGACATCTAAAATCTATTCCCTTCCCCATTTCTGGGAAAAATACGCCCTTTCTTTCAAAAATTGACGATAGCGTTGAAGTTTTTTGGAATTAAACCCGTTAACTTGGATGTTAAATTGTTTAAATGTTTGAATGATTAGATGATTAAATGCTTCTATGACTTTATAACTATTTTTAATATCCAATCCCCTGCTGGCTGATTCAAAGTGAAAAAGTTTGGCATGGGGAGTGCAGATGATTTTATATCCCAATTTTCGAAGCTTGAAACAATAATCAATGTCATTATAGGCAATTGGCAAATTCACCTCATCAAATCCACCGAGTTCTAAAAAAGTTCATTGTCAAAAATCATCTTTAGTGGAGCTCTTCTGAGCTTACAACTTCCTACCTTTCTTATTCCAAGTAATATTCAAATTATCTGCAGCAAATTTATCATACTGAATACCAAAATATTCAGCCACTCTTTCCAAAAGTCGTGTCATTGTTTCTCTTTCATCATCACCTTTTTCTTCAACAACCTCCTTTATGGTTTTAAATTTACCATCTTCAATTTCCTCATTGTGTGATAAGACGTAACCATTTTCGATTTTTTCTATTTTTAGTTCCCACATATATTTTTTATTAATTTTTTATTCTTTTTTCTTCATTTTTCCTCCGCACTTCAATGCGTTTTAAATCCTCTTCTTTTTTTAAACGCTCTGGATAAATATTCCTAGAAATAAGTGTTGCCCGAGTAGCTTTACTATTTTTAACCACTTCATTGTTTATATTTTCTTTACCCTGAATATTATTATCCCTTATATTATGATCGGTCATAGCTAGGGCAAAATCCTTAGCCTTAAGCTCAACATGACTATCAAAATCAGCCAAGGGTCTCTTTGGTGGTATCTTCCGCATCATCTTTAACTTTGCAGCAGAAATTCCACCATAAAGAGCCTCGATGTGTTTATTTTTAAATGTTGCGAATTCTATTTGGAGATTAATACCACGTCGATAAACTGTCGACTCAATTTTATTTTCAGTTTCCTTTAATTTTGTTCTGGCTTCCAATCTTTTATTTTCATACTCTCTTTTTTCCAGTAGCTCCTGTTTTCTTGTCTGTGTAGCAAAATAAGTTTGGGCAAGTGCAATTTGAGGTTTACGAGAATCACCATTCTGAGCAATTAGATAGCAAGCATATCTGGTAAGAAAATAATCCTCTCTCGGTCTTCCTCCGGAACTTTTTACCGGCACCGGTAAAAAGTGATTTGCTAAAGACTGATTACTTTTTTTGCAAGCTTCTTTGGCTTTTCCTATAACCTCTATAAATTTTTGCCATTTTATGTAACCGAGCATCGCCATAAGATCACGAGCAGACCAAAATTCCATCATTTCTCGATCATCCGATGTTTTTTTAATTGATTCAAGATTCTTTTGTATTTGAATTAATGCTTTATCCATATTTTTTTACCTTACCTAATTATGGTGGTATTATAACATCCCATTGTTTTGACTGCAAGACTTTTTTTTCTCGTTACAATATACTGAAATATTGTAACATCCGAGCTGAAGGAAAAATAGACCTATATATTAATATATAGGTTTGGCTTAATTGAGAGAGTCTGGTATGAAACCTAAAAAGAAGTTTCCAGAGTACCGTCCTCCGTGGAGTTCAAGTCCAAACAGTGGCACCAACTTCCGACGACCGCATTTTTTTGGTGCCAGACACTTCAAGACTCCCCGCCATTAACATTATTCCTCGAATAGATATTCTATCCCTGGCACCAACTTCCGACGACCGCATATTTTTGGTGCCAAGCAATATATATCTCAAAATTAGAACCTTTCTCACTATTCCTCAACCATAATCATTACAATAAGCAATCCGAACAGTGGCACCAACTTCCGACGACCGCATATTCTTGGTGCCAGACACTTCAAGACTCCCCGCCATTTGCATTATTCCTCGAATTGATATTCTATCCCTGGCACCAACTTCCGACGACCGCATATTTTTGGTGCCAGCTGAAAAGAGGTTTCCAGAGGACCGTCCTTGGTGGAGTTCCCCTAAAATCTAAGATCCGGAATCTAAAATCTATTCCTTTGTTATTAGACATTAGACATTAGACATTAGGCATTTTCATCCCTTCCCCATTTCTGGGAAAAATATGCCCGCTCTTTGAGAAACTGGCGGTGCCGCTCAAGACCCTTGGAATTAAACCCAGCAACTTGGATGTTCAATTGTTTGAATGTTTTGATGATTAGATGATTAAATGATTCTATGCTTTTATAGCTATTTTTGATATCTGATACCGAATTAACTAAATCAATGTTAGTTTTAAAGAGGCTAAGCCTCCTATAGGAGGCTTAGCCTCTAACGCTTTTCTACCACTGATTAAGTTAATTTGGTATAATTTACGGCTGGCAGATTAAAAATGAAACAATTTTGCATGTGGGGTGCAAATTATTTTATAACCTTTTGCGCGAAGACGGAAACAAAAATCGATGTCGTTATTGTTATTGAAAAGGTACCTGACCCCATTTATTTGGCACTAGATCTTTCAATACTATGTGCAAGTCCATGAACATAATTAACACTTGGGTTAGTTGAAATTATTGGTTAATTTTCGATCAATTTGAGCCATAAGCTGTTCAATTTCTTCTTTCTTTTTCATCTTTCTGGCTAC